>NZ_CAJHBP010000069.1:0-550 GCF_904846665.1 Psychrobacter sp. Pi2-51 | reverse complement strand
TTACCTGCTGAGCTGTAATAGTCAGACTGAGCAATATTTTCAGTAGCACCATATTGTGCATTACGATAGTTTGCATTCAATAAGCGATCAGTAAAGCTTAGCCCACCAAAAAACGGATTATTGCTACCTGTCACACTAGCAATATCACTTATTTTATTTTCAACATGTGCATTAAAACTGGTTGGTGAGCTATTGGCAAATACATATTTAATATAGTTTGCATGCTGAATAGCAATGTCATCAAGCGCAGTATCCATAGACAAACCGCCTAGACCACAGCTGGTTCTTGCGAGACTAAATTGATTATTAGCACTTAATGCTGCTTGCGCGTTATTTTCAGTAGGCTCGTCGCTTGTATTGACAGGGACATTATTGGTTGGTTCATTGTCCTGATCGTCAGGCGTCGCCGTTACTGGGGCCGAAGTTATTGGTTCTGAAATGACTTCTTGTGATTGGCTTGGTGAATCATTAGACGCAGCACTGCTGTCAGAGTCGCTACCACCGCCACAGGCCGTTAAAAACACTGCCAAGAAAAGCACTGCAGCAAGGT
>NZ_CAJHBP010000068.1:0-596 GCF_904846665.1 Psychrobacter sp. Pi2-51 | reverse complement strand
TGAGCCTGAACCCGTTGTTGAGCCTGAACCCGTTGTTGAGCCTGAACCCGTTGTTGAGCCTGAACCCGTTGTTGAGCCTGACGCAAATGATTCTCAATTACTGTCTGAATCTGATGATCCACGCACGTTGTTACGCTGCGCACCGCAAGAATTGATAGGCGAGTGGACACCAGAGAAATGGGATTATTGGTTACAAACCGCTCGTGAAGCCAAGATGTTGGCACAAGATGAATTGGCACTTGCTCGTCAAGGTATGATGACGGGTCTATGTAATGGCAAATCGACCTTTGTTACCAGCGTTGACAGTAAGCACTTGCAGGTAACCTTTCAGCAACTGGCAGAAAAACTGCAACAGCAGTTCATACAGGCAGATATTGATCTGCAAATCGATGGTAGCGTCATGCAAGCGGATGACAAGACACCTGAGCGTCGTCAACAAAAGCGTCTGGTGCAAGCAAAGACGGTAGCAGAATCAAAATTGATGAATACACCGGTGATGAAATATCTGACCGAGCGCGGCGAAGGAAAAATGGGCAAAGTTCAGTTATATTAAACAGTCAGAAAAATGATTATTAATATTATTTAATAGTCTATGT
>NZ_CAJHBP010000067.1:0-806 GCF_904846665.1 Psychrobacter sp. Pi2-51 | reverse complement strand
ATTATATAGAAACCTGCAAGAAACAACAGTTTTTATTACATTTAATTACAATTTACTGTCTTGCTACTATCAGGTTTTCATGACAAATTAGAGTCATACCAAGGACAAAAACGACGCAAATTTTTTTTTGGTAAAAAAATGGCGATACTAAATTGGCAATATAAGGATATGTCAGTTTTTACCGAAAATTTTGTAGCGGTCGTTGGTAAGGCAAGATGAAAAGGGTAGGAATGCCGCCTCATCTGTTGATTGTAAGTCATAAATAAAAGGACAATAATATGAATGTTTCTATCAGTGGTCACCATATCAGTGTTACCGATGCAATGGACAAAGCGGTTCGCGAAAAACTTGAAAAAGTAGAGCGTCACTTCGATCAGATACAAAGTATTAAAGTGATCTTATCGCTAGACAATAGCGGCGCAAGTGATGGTGGTAAAAAGAGCCATAAAGCCGAAGCGATTATGCGAGTCTCAGGTCAAGAAATGTTTGTCCAAGCGCTTGAGGATGATATGTATAAAGCCATTAATGAGATGGCAGACAAGCTTGATAGACAAGTACGTAAATATAAAACCCGTCAAGA
The DNA here is from genome assembly GCF_904846665.1 of Psychrobacter sp. Pi2-51. Classification (NCBI taxonomy): domain Bacteria; kingdom Pseudomonadati; phylum Pseudomonadota; class Gammaproteobacteria; order Moraxellales; family Moraxellaceae; genus Psychrobacter; species Psychrobacter sp. Pi2-51. The sequence goes on along the minus strand of NZ_CAJHBP010000067.1, from coordinate 226 downwards.
GCGTAAAAAGACTCAGGGTGCAGGGCGTGACGGACGCTATGAAGATCTCAGCACCGCTGATGTAGCTCCAGCCGTTTAGTTTTATTATGATTGATGCTCAATATATAGTGGCTAATAAACCCATAAATAGTATAGTCATTCCACTATATAAGTATTACAGCGTTAACCTCGCTTGAAGTATCACATATACATCTACACTCGGTTGCCTTGTACTACTTTTAAATTG
>NZ_CAJHBP010000066.1:0-1038 GCF_904846665.1 Psychrobacter sp. Pi2-51 | reverse complement strand
GCTTGGACAATCCGTCCTGCTTAACCATTGGTACGGCGATATCGACAGTCCAGTGATTAGCAGATCGCTCTATGACGGTATCGGTATGGGCGATGTCGACGCAACAGACATCACTACTTGCGATGCGGGCTTATCGAATAGACACAACCTACAAGGCGGTGCCTCTCCTAGATGGCATGGCGGTGGTATGGGTCACTCACAGATCAATGACGATGACGGACACAGTGGCTGGCTATCGGGTATCGCCCAGTATGGGCTGACCTGCGACTCTGAAGTGGCCATGAGCTTTGATGATACGCCAAGCAAGATCGGTCTACAGTGGACGGTTAATACTGGGGCGCGTGCCAATGCTGATATGCCAACGATTACAGATCAAGCGACCTTTGCCCCTGATGAGCATGTATTAGAGCTTGGCTTGCTGCGGCATCGCTTTAGCAATCATCAATCATCAGATAGCGGACAAGGGATCAATCTAGCAACCGACCATGGCTTGCAAATCACTGGCGATACAGGTGTCCTACTCTCCACTTTCGGTATCAGACACAGCCAGTCAGAGCACGAGTCCGCTTGGGTCAATGATGCAGGACAACGCCAGTTAACAATGGGCACTGAGCTGAGCGAGACCTTTAAAGAGGCAAAGCAGGCACACTTGCAATCAACCGAGGCACTTAGCGATGCCCGACAGTCGATAGAAGCCTTTAAAACCAGTGCGCAAGTGATCGATGAGACGCTAAATACGGAAGTCTTAGGCGCTGCTGATGTGATGCTGGTCAGTAAAGACAGTATCCTCGCATCAGCAAGCAATACGCTATGGACGGCGAAAACAATAGTCAGGCAATCAGGCAGCACCCAGTCGGATGTGGTGGCAGGCAATTATACGCTGACGGCAGATAGTATTGATTCGCTCTCTGGGGTTGGTGGTGAAGCGAGCGTATCGGGATTACATGTGAGTGCGAATACAAAGCCGGTAGCGATACAAGCCCAAGGTGGTGAGTTGCAGTTGAACAGTCAACAAGGTATGACGATTGGTAGTGAGTC
>NZ_CAJHBP010000065.1:0-1063 GCF_904846665.1 Psychrobacter sp. Pi2-51 | reverse complement strand
GGTGTAATGGACAAAATTCATGCTAGAGATTAGAAGGTAGTCGCTAATGGACAAAATTCATGCTATTTGAGTGTCTTTGACCCTAAAAAGTCTTTAATAAACCGTAACTTACGATACTCATTTAGCCCATGATGACTGTGTAATTGTCGCTTAAGCTCACTGAATAACCCTTCGAGAGAATTAGTGGTATTTGGTAAGTCTAAATGCCCATATTCTTGATAAGTAAACAACCAATCGCTATTGGTTCTTAAGCTACGATAAGCACTTCTAAGACGCTTGTGGGTGTACCACGTTCTGCCGGTATCCTCATTGGTACTACGCTCATTAAGATAGGCTTCATGAGTCAAATACCAGTAATCTAAGCACTTTACAAACGCATCTTTATCAAGCTGTTTTATTTCTAAAGTAAGTCGTCTAAGCTCGATACTGGCACTGTTCTTAGGGCGACGTGTTAAATAGCGGGTCACTATTTGCACTTGATGAAACTGGCACATCTGGCAAGGGATGCGGGTGAATAACGTCCTCAGTCCTCGTCTACCATCACAGGTGATGCTTTGTATATCAACGCCTAACGATACTAGATGATCAATTCCCTGCTTATAAGCACTATTGGTTTCATGACTGACTATCGCATAATTAAGAACGGTTCTAGTGGTGTTGTCCATAAAGACCATTAAACCAAACTTGCGACCAAAGTAAGTGGTGTCCATGATGATATTAGCAGTCTTAGGACGTTTAGCTGGATACTCAATACTGACTTTATCTAAGCGTCTTTGAATGGTTTTAAGACTACAGTGATATTTATCCGCCAGTTGTTGGTAGGTCTGTTTTCCTTGCGTATATTCAGTCCAAAGCGTTCGGTTATTAAGTCTTTTGCCACCTAAAAACTGCCGCCTGCAAGCTAGACATTGATACTGCTGTTTGCCAAGCTTACGTCCATTCTTCTTGGTGTGTTTATCACTACAAAAAGGGCAGTTTTTTGATTCATGGCGTTGATTCCTTGGAAATATAGACAGTATATAGCGTTAGACCCTGCGCCAGCATGAAAAATGTCCATTACACC
>NZ_CAJHBP010000064.1:0-1185 GCF_904846665.1 Psychrobacter sp. Pi2-51 | reverse complement strand
GCCGCCGCTCGAGAACAACCCCGAGATTCCCCCGTCATCGAGAGATGAGGGCCTTCGTCTCCTGCATGGCCTAGAGACCAATCTCGCGACCTCTCTCCAAACGCCTCAGGAGGCTTGACTCCCTTGAGTCCACCCAGTGAGCTCCAAGAGATACCCGTCGCGATTCGAGAGCAGAGCGGGGTTCTTTGCTTCCACTCGAGATGAATGCCTGTCTCCCCGGGTGCGTCTGGAATGCAACCCCGAGATCCCTGTCGCCCCTGGAGAGGAACATTGGCTTCTGGACACAAGCCTAGATGAGGTCTATTGGCCCTGCAGTCACTCGAGAGCAATCCCCAGCTTTCCTTCGCAACTCGAATGGAAGATTGGACTTGCCTGGGCCAACACAAGAGGCAGCCTGAATTCCCCGTCGTAACTCGAGAATCCCGCCGTAACTCGAGAAAAACCACGTGGCTCCCCCGTCATCGCAAGATGAAGCCCTTTCCCGCTACAGCGCCTCAGGAGAAGTCCCACGTTAGGAATTGGAGGTCGAAAGGGCACTTGGCACCCTTGATGCGACCCACAAAGTTCCCCGAAATCCCGGTCTCCCTCGAGAGGAACACCGAGGTTTTCCGGCACCCCCTCCTCTGAGCCCTTTCTCCCCTCCTGATCTGGACAGGAGGGTCGACTCCCCTGCTTTGTCTGGAAGGGGTTCCCGACCTTCCGGTCGCACCTCAGGATGAGGCCGGTCTCACGAAGACATTCCAGACGTGGCCTCGTGGGTGGTTCCACATTCCGTAGGACCCCGATTTCCCGGTCCCCTCTTGATAAGAACCCGATGCCCGGACACCTCTCCGAACTCCACCCTGTGAATGAAGTCAACACGAAGGGGCAGTTTTTCCGTGCATCGTTCGGAAAAAACCCCAGGTTCCAAATACAGCTCGACAAGCGGCCTCTCTCCCCGGGGACATCTCGAGAGGCAAGCGGAGTTCCATGCCTCAACCCAAGACGAGGCCTGACTCTCCTGTCCCCAGTCTGCAGGGACCCTGCGATCGGAGTCTGAAATCAGAGGTACCCTGCGGTTCCTGCCTCAACTGGAGATGAGGCCCTCTTCCAATGCACCAAACCCAGTGGAGTCCCGAGAGGCCCCTCCCACCTCCAGTTTCCCTGGCCTCTCAGAGCCACCATGAGAAGCCCCCTGAGGTCACC
>NZ_CAJHBP010000063.1:0-1268 GCF_904846665.1 Psychrobacter sp. Pi2-51 | reverse complement strand
TGTAGTGGCATAATTAAATCGGACCACGCTTAAGAGGTTATACTAACCCAAAAGAAGGAACATAGTATGACTAGCAACCGCAGAGAATATACCCGAGAATTCAAATTAGAAGCTATCAGCTTAGTCGTTGATCATAAGCGCAAAGTAGCAGAAGTGGCAGAGTCTTTAGGAATTGGTGCATCAACCCTAGATAACTGGGTACGCAAGTATAAAAAAGAGCAGCAAGGGGTTGCACCAGCTGCAGGTTTAGCCCTCACCGATGAGCAAAGAGAACTACAAGAGCTACGTAAACAAGTTAAACGACTCACTATGGAGCGCGACATTCTAAAAAAGGCTTCGGCTCTGCTAGCCTTGGACAGCCTGAACGTCTATCGCTGATCAGCAAGCTTGCAGAGCAAGACAAACGACTGAGCAAGCGTAAGCTATGCCACCTGTTTGGTGTCGTTAGAAGCAGCTACTACTATGGTATTAAGACTAAGCCTATTGATATAGAACGCGTCAAACTCAAAGCATTAATACGTCAGATATTCAATGACTCCAAGCAATCGGCTGGTGCTCGCACTATTGTCGCTATCTTATGGAATGAGCATAACATCAGGCTGACACGTTACCTAGCAGGCAGTCTTATGAAGAGTATGCACCTTAAAAGCTCTCAGGAAAAGACACACAAGTATAAGCATGCTGATCAGATGCATAAAACCCACGACAATATCCTAAAGCGCAATTTTAGTCCAAGCATGCCTAACCAAGTCTGGACGGGAGATGTGACCTATATCCGTATCAAGAGCGGCTGGTGTTATCTAGCTGTGGTGTTAGATCTGTTTGCCCGTCGTGTCGTGGGCTTTGCCGTATCAGACTCTCCTGACAGTATGCTGACTGCTAAAGCACTACAGATGGCATATCAGACGAGACTTAGACCCAGTAGGGTGCTGTTTCACTCGGATCAAGGCACGCATTACACTAGCAAGGCATTTGCTGAATCCGTGGCTAGTTGTGACGGCATGATTCAAAGCATGAGCAGAAAGGGTAATTGCTGGGACAACGCGCCAACTGAACGCTTCTTTAGAAGCTTTAAAACGGAATGGATGCCAAAGGGTGGTTATGAAGATATCTTTGAGGCTAAGAGTGCTATCACTGACTATATCTGGGGCTATTATCAAACTGTGAGACCCCATACTTTCAACAATTACTTAACACCATTAGAAACAGAGAGACGCTATTTTAACAAAAACCTCTTATCAGGTGTCCTAAATTAGTTGACCACTACA
>NZ_CAJHBP010000062.1:0-1298 GCF_904846665.1 Psychrobacter sp. Pi2-51 | reverse complement strand
CACCCAAAAAAAAGCCACCCTCAATAAAGAGAGCGGCTTTTCACGAACTGCTTAACTCTGATCAGATTACTCTGACAGGTTAATGCTTAGTTCAATACGTTAGCAACAACACCAGCGCCTACAGTACGGCCGCCTTCACGAATAGCGAAGCGAAGACCTTTGTCCATAGCGATTGGGTGGATAAGCTCTACGCCCATCTCAACGTTATCACCAGGCATAACCATTTCAGTACCATCTTGTAATTGGATTGCGCCAGTTACGTCAGTAGTACGGAAGTAGAACTGTGGACGATAGCCGTTTAGGAATGGTGTGTGACGACCACCCTCTTCTTTGCTCAACACGTATACTTCAGCGTCAAACTTGGTGTGAGGAGTGATTGAACCTGGCTTAGCAAGTACTTGGCCACGTTGTACGTCTTCACGCTTAGTACCACGTAGTAGTACGCCACAGTTTTCGCCTGCACGACCTTCGTCAAGCAGTTTACGGAACATCTCTACACCAGTACAGGTGGTTTTTTGAGTGTCACGGATACCGACGATTTCGATTTCGTCACCAACTTTAACGATACCAGATTCAACACGGCCCGTTACAACAGTACCACGACCTGAGATTGAGAATACGTCTTCGATTGGCATTAGGAATGCTTTGTCGATGTCACGCTCTGGCTCTGGGATGTAGGTGTCAAGAACGTTTAGTAGTTCTACGACAGCTGGTTGGCCATATTTTTCTTGTGAGCCTTTTAGAGCTTCAGTAGCAGAACCATGGATGATTGGGGTGTCATCACCTGGGAAGTCATAGTCGCTTAGTAATTCACGAACTTCCATTTCTACTAGTTCAAGCAATTCTTCGTCATCAACAACGTCGCACTTGTTCATGAATACGACGATGTACGGTACGCCAACCTGACGTGAAAGCAGGATGTGCTCACGTGTTTGTGGCATAGGGCCGTCAGTAGCTGATACGACTAGGATTGCGCCGTCCATCTGGGCTGCACCGGTGATCATGTTTTTAACATAATCGGCGTGACCTGGGCAATCAACGTGAGCGTAGTGACGTGCTGGGGTGTCATACTCTACGTGTGAGGTGTTGATGGTGATGCCACGTGCTTTTTCTTCTGGGGCTGAGTCAATAGACGCGTAGTCTTTGGCTTCGCCACCTGAGGTGATTGCTGCTACGGTTGCGATAGCGGCTGTTAGGGTTGTTTTACCATGGTCAACGTGTCCGATGGTACCGACGTTGACGTGTGGCTTGCTGCGTTCAAACTTGGCCTTTGCCATGGGTATTTCCTCTTTTTTTGG
>NZ_CAJHBP010000061.1:0-1361 GCF_904846665.1 Psychrobacter sp. Pi2-51 | reverse complement strand
TGTCCCATCCTAGAATAGGTTGAGGGTTTATGAGAAGTCAGATACTTAGCAGTATCTGACTTTTTCTTTGAGTACTGCTTACTAGACATTGTTTTCTATCGTTATGAACTTGGTTCGGCGTTAGCATATTTAAACTCAAATGCGGTCGCATGTCATTGTATAGATGAACCGACTCTTTTATTAGCGCCTTTAATTCGTCAAAGGTATTACACTCGTATAGTAAGAACTCATACTTTAGTATGCCATTAATTCTTTCAGCCAAGGCGTTTTGGTAACAATCATACCCATCAGTCATTGATGGCATTATCTGATAGTCATTGAGTGCCTCTTGATAAAGCGCAGAGCAGTACTGTAGTCCTCTGTCTGAATGATGAATAGCAGCATGACGATAGCATCGGTTAGACTGCGCCATCTTTAACGCTTTAATCACATTGCAAGCTCTCATGTCTTCACTTAAATGATAGCCCATAATCTGTCTTGAATAAGCATCCGTGACGAGTGATAAGTAGTGCGTACCCTCACCAGACTTTACATAGGTAATGTCTGCCACGAGTACTTGTTCCGGCATAATCGGCTGGTTTTGATTATCCTTTAACAAATTAGGATATTTCTTGAACCAGTGCTTACTGTTGGTTGTTTTAGTATAGCTACGTTTGGGTTTTACCAGTAAGTTATGCGCTCGCAAGTAATCAAAGAACCCATCACGTCCCAGCTTAATACCTACCTCTATAAGCTTAGGTTTGATTAAGTAGTACAATTTGCGTCCACCAAGCTTTGGCATGAACTGACGGTAAAAACCAACCCATTCAGACAGTACAGCTAATTCATCTGCTCGCTTGAGCTGTCGATCTCTATGTTGATAAACCGCTTGAGTGCTAATCCCTACTAATCGACAGCCTTTAGCTAAACTCACTTGTCCGTTTTTCCTGAGTTGCCAGAGACTGTCGTGACAGACTTTTTTCTTAAGTTTACGCCATAGTCTTTATCATAAATATCAATCATAGTATTTAAGATGAGGTTGCGATCTCTTTCGTCTGCAAGCTCTCGCTCTAGCCGTTTTATCTGCTGAGCGGGTGTTTCTACACTAGGGTTGTGGGCTGACATAGGACAACGCCTCCGCTGGTTAGAACCTGTCCAGTCTAATTTACCATGTTTGCGTAGCCAAACCAAAACGGTACTACGACCTTGAATGCCATAAATGGCTTGGGCTTGTTTGTAAGTCATGTCGCCTTTTTCAACGCTATCCACAACGCTTAATTTAAAGCCTAAGGTGTAATCTTTTTGACTGCGCTTAGCTCTGTTACTCTCTAGGTTTGACATAATATCGCCTAAAATATATCAACTCATTCTAGGATGGGACA
>NZ_CAJHBP010000060.1:0-1699 GCF_904846665.1 Psychrobacter sp. Pi2-51 | reverse complement strand
CGTTGATTCCTTGGAAATATAGACAGTATATAGCGTTAGACCCTGCGCCAGCATGAAAAATGTCCATTACACCTAATATTACATGCCAAAAATTTAAATTGATAACCACCATTTATGAGCAATCTATAAAAGTGATTAGATAGAGGCAATAGTTGAACTATAGTTCTTTTATAAAGCTAAAATAAGTAGAATACTCTTGGTTTATACCTATAAAGGCTATGAAAATATAATAATCTATGACTATTGACGTATTTTTATCAAAAAATTCTGAATAAATCTGATCAACTGTGACAGAAATGCTTTATTAATATTTTTGTAATACTCAGGTGACATAGTGAGTGTGTGAGAGTCATCACTTTCAAATGATTGAGAGATAATAATAAGTTATGATTGATGGACTAAAATACTGACTATGTATTCGATATATACCAACATATCAATTTATAAAAATAAACAATAGTCTTTCTTTAAATAAAAAATATCTTTTTTTGTAAAACACTCCCTTTAATAAAATCAACATTAATCAACTAAAATAACATCTGTAAACTGAAATAATGATTGCTTTCTCAGTTTATCATCTACAAAAAAAAGCGCCCTAAGGCGCTTTTTTTTTACAAACTGTCAGACTGAATTATTGCTTTTCAGCACCGAAAGTACCTTGGAAAGTTGTTCCGGTTCCTTGTGCAGTACCTGTACCTGCTACATCGCCAGGTTGCGCTTCTTGGTAGATGCCGCCCAAGAAATTAGCATCATTGCCATAAAAACCACCTGAGGTTTGAACGTTGTTAGCAGCATTTGTACCAGCAAAGGTATTGCCTGTAATATCTGCATTGATACCAATATTTTTATCAATATCAGCAAAGTTTAATGTACCTGTTAAAGAATCATTAACGAAATTGACATCAAAGTTGGAAGTACCATTCAGAACTGGATTGATAGCACCGCCACTGGATAAATGCAAGTTATCTGCATAAGTCGCAACACCAGCATACTGTACTGTACCTTCATTGATATTATTCGCAATGTTATACTGACCTAGCGCTTTTAGGTAATCCATATCGGCTTGAGCAGTACTGTTACCCACTACATAAACGTTGGCATAACGTGATTTAACTCCCGGTGCGATACCCGAACGCTTATCTAGGTCACCATATACGTGTCCAATTTGCATCTGTGAGTCAAAGTTCTTGTACACAGATTGATAAGGTAGGGTTAGATCAGCAGTCGGAGAGAAAGAGATGCCTGTTTTTACATCTTTGAAAAGCACTTCGTTTGCTATAGCTGATTTCTTAAAGCCATCTGTGTTAGCGACATTAACGTCATCAGCCCTAACCGTCTGAAGCGTTAAGTCCTGTACAGTAGTATTAAACTTATTAGGCTTAACGATATCAAGACGGGCTTCGATAGTGTTGTACGTCAGGTTGTCAACATTACTGTCTTCGATAATAGTAGGTGTCTCATCCTCTCCACTACCTGTCGTAGTGGTATAGGTTTCATTGTCATTAACAAATTGACGGAAACCGATAGCGTTCTGAGTACCTAAACCTTCTGCACTACTCAAGGTGTTGCTCATGATGCCGGTTGCATCAGCGTTAGCGGCTACATCTGGATTAGTAGGTGACGTTGGCGTTGGCGTTGGCGTTGGCGTTGGCGTTGGCGTTGGCGTTGGCGTTGGCGTTGGCGTTGGCGTTGGCGTTGG
>NZ_CAJHBP010000059.1:0-1721 GCF_904846665.1 Psychrobacter sp. Pi2-51 | reverse complement strand
GATCATGCACTGATCACGTAATTGATCATGCACTTATCATTTGGCTGATCATGCACTGATCACGTGGCTGATCATACTCTGCTCACGTAACTCATCATGCACACATCACGTTTCTATCATGCACTGCTCACGTGGCTCGTCATGGAATGATCACGTAGCTACCATATACTGGTCACGTGACTGATCATGCACAGATCACGTAAATGATCATGCACTGTTCACGTGACTGATCATGTACTGATCACGTGACTGATCATGCACCGATCACGTGGCTGATCATGCACTGATCACGTAATTGATCATGCACTTATCATTTGGCTGATCATGCACTGATCACGTGGCTGATCATACACTGATCACGTGACTGATCATGCACTGATCACGTGACTGATCATGCACTGATCACATAATTGATCCTGCACTGATCACATGGCTCATCACGCACTGATCCGGTGGCTGATCACACACGTATCACGTGACTGATCATGTACAGATCACGTGAATAATCATGAAGTGATCACGTGGCTATCCTGCACTGATCACGTGGATATCATGCACTGATCATGTGGCTGATCACACACGTATCACGTGACTGATCATGCACTGATCACGTGGCTATCATGCACTGATCACGTGGCTATCATGCACTGATCACGTGGCTGATCATGCAATGATCACGTAGCTACCATGCACTGGTCACGTGACTGATCATGCACTGATCAGGTAATTGATCATGCACTGATCACGTGACTGATCATGCACAGATCACGTGACTGATCATGCACAGATCACGTGACTGATCATGCACTGATGACGTGGCTATAATGCACTGATCACTTGGCTGGACATACACTGATCACGTGCCTGGTCATGCACTGATCACGTGGCTGATCATGCACTGATCACGTGACTGATCATGCAATGATCTCGTGTCTGATCATGCACTGATCACGTGGCTATCATGCATTGCTCACGTGGCCTGTCATGCAGTGATCACGTGGCTATCATGCACTACTCACTTGGCTGATCATGCAATGATCATGTAGCTACCATGTACAGGTCACGTGAATGATCATACACCCATCAGGTGACTGATCATGCACTGATCACGTGGCTATCATGCACTGATCACGAGACTGATCATGCACTGATCACGTCTATATCATGCACTGATCACATGACTGCCCATGCACTGATCACGTGGATGATCATACACTAATCATGTGACAGATCATGCACTGATCACGTGGCTGATCATGCACTGATACCGTGACTGAGCATGGACTGATCACATGACTATCATGTAGTGATCACGTGACTTAATGGCGCTGATCATGTGACTGATCATGCGCTGATCATGTTTGCTATCATACACTGATCATGTGCCTCTGGAGGCAATGAACATAGAGCTGAGTAGGCAGGAATCAAACAGTCAGCAGGCAATAATCATGGAACTCACCTCTGAGAAATCATGCTGCTCAGCTGGCAATAATCAAGTAGATGAGCAGGCAGGAATTACGCAGCACAGGTGGCAATTGTCAAGGAGATGACAGGCAGGAATCGTGCAGCTCAGCTGGCAATTGTCAAGCAGATGAGCAGACAGTAATCACGCAGCTCAGCAGGCCCTGATCACGTGACTGAGCATGCACTGTTCACGTGGCTGATCATACACTGATCACGTGATTGATCATGCACTGATCACATGGATATCATGCATTGAT
>NZ_CAJHBP010000058.1:0-1742 GCF_904846665.1 Psychrobacter sp. Pi2-51 | reverse complement strand
GAATAACATTGATGTCCTTTGTATCATAAACGACACTTACTGTGTATTAATCGAAGATAAAGTAGGCAGTTTGCAGCACTCCGATCAGTTGGTTCGATACAAGCATTTTATGCTTAATGGACACGCTCAAACCTTTACAGAAGATAAAATTATTCCTATTTATTTACAAACGCATGATCAAAGCAACTACAAAGCTGTGCTAAAGGACGGCTTCTATCCAGTAACTAGACGAGATTTATTAGACCTCTTTAATAGTGAACAAAATGCGGCACTGCAAGAGAGTGATATATATAGCGATTATCATAACCATCTGCAGTCTATTGAAGAAGCGGTGCAAAGCTTTAAGTCAAAACCTGTTAACGAATGGAAAAAACGGGCTTGGATTGGCTTTTTTCAACATTTGCAGTCTTACCTAGGAGAAGGCAATTGGGGTTATGTTGCTAATCCTTCGGGCGGCTTTATGGGCTTTTGGGGTCTGGGTCATAAAGTAGAAAATAATATAGATATTTATTTACAAATCGAGCAAGAGAAAATCTGCTTTAAAGTATCTGTTCCTAATAAAGAAAGTCGTAGCAAGGTGGTTAGGAATGAGCTTTATAAATTGTTTAAGACAGAAGCTGCTGATTTTGATTTAAAAGTGACTAAGCCAAAGCGCTTTGGTTCAGGTAGGCATATGACCTTTGCTGTATTAGACACAGATATATTTGATGGTAAAAGTTCGATAGATCTGCAACAGGTAGATAGGCTAATGAATGAAGTACAAAAATTCATTAACCATACCGTAAATCAGTATAAAAATAAAAACGAGTAATAGTTGTAGTGTCATAATATTTAAAGTAATAAAGGGTCTAATGATGAAATATCAGCTCGACAACTCAAAAATAGATAGTGTTCCGTGTGTCGCCTTATACCGACCAGATAAAGACCATTATTCGCCATCTATTATCGCCTGTTTTATGATCAATGACGGTTGGAATGAGCAGGCACTGCTAGAGCTAAAAGGGAAAGCAGGGGCTGATATTTTAGTAGGCTTACAAACAGATGACCATAAGTATGAACGCTTAGATATTATAGAGGGGATTGTTAGATGTCAGCCTGATGAAGTAAATGATGTCATTGCACTGCTAGATGCAAAGTCTGCAAGTACTATCATCGGTATAGATGTAGCAGACGTTATAAGCTTGTTTGAGTGTGGTTATTCGTTTCAGTTTGTTCAAGCCAGTGCTACAGGTGAGTCTGAATTCCATATGATAAAAACAGCTACATATAAGATGATTGGTCTACTTACTAACGCTCGTAATACTAAAGGGGTACTTATTGGGACGCAGAGCGTGCAAAGTCTGCCACTGGAAGCCTTTGCTTATATATCAGATGCTATTGAGGGGTTGTTGTCTAATGATAATGCATTTACTTATCTCAGCTCAAGTATGACTGATGAGCCTAATTGTTTTCGTTTAAAGGCGGTTTATGCTGAAGAAAAGTAAAGCCACATGTAATAAACATATGGCTTTGGCTGCTACTATCAATTGAAGCTAGTTATATTTGCTAATAGAGTCTCCGCGCCACATAGCATGCTCACATACTGCGCAAAACCAACTCTCTTTTGCCCGCATATAAGCAATATCGGCAGGTACTTCAATAGGACAGGCGTTTCCGCAATATTCGCAGCACACATCATCTAAGCAAGCGTAGCATTGGCTTACGGTTTCAAATAACGTATGGGTACTAATGCTATATTTTTG
>NZ_CAJHBP010000057.1:0-1896 GCF_904846665.1 Psychrobacter sp. Pi2-51 | reverse complement strand
TTATTATATTATCTTAATAATTAGTTAGACCCTATATAGGGTAATTACTTCATCCAATAAAAAAACGTCTGAGGGTTAAATCTATAATTTAGATTTAACCCTCAGACGTTTTTTTGCTTATAAAACAGTAGAAATTGTGGTCAATCTAGTCAGCTATATTCTGTACATGTTACACAAACTTACATTGTAAAATGTGGGATATTAGCAATTTTTTCGACATCAAAAAAGTATTTTTGGGGTTTTTAAGGGTGATGACAGGCTAAACAGCCTATGCTAAAGTCGGCTTTGTGTTTTGGTCAGCAGCTTGATTTGTAACAGCTTCGTAAGACTTCAATGAGCTGTGATCGCCAATAATCATTTTTTATATGAATAATATGCAGCAGAAGTACCAGTCACTATGACGTATATATACTTGAGTTGTTGAGATTTAATTGACTGCGCTGTTGTTGATAACAGACGATTTTGAATTAACCGTAGGTATTAGATTTATGAAACAGGCTTTATTGATTTTGTCAGTACTGGGTATGGGCATAGCACAAACGAGTGGTGCTGCTATCACAATCTCTCAAACAAATAATACCATCACCAATACTTCTGTGGCATCAAAAAACATCTATAGCACCAAAAGTGGTGCTTATGTTTCTAATAATGATGAAATTAGTCAAGCTATTAGCAACCTAAGTGCGCAGGCTAAGCAAAAAGAGAATCAGCTTTCATCGCTGAACAGCCGCTTATACGCTGAAAAACAACAGCAGCAAGTCAATACAGTTCCTGATAGCAATTCAGCCCCCGCTATCGCTGCTGCTCGTGCTTCACGAGTGGCTCTATCTGGTAGCTCTGGATACTGTGCCCGTTACGTACGTAAAGCACTACAATCAGCAGGTTATGAGTTCACTCCAAATCCTTCAGCCTATCAGTACGCCACTCGTGGCACGCTTGATAAAGCAGGTTTCAGCAAAATCAGCAATGATATGCCAACCCAAGTAGGTGATGTTATTGTCTATGATCGCTCATCAAAGCGTCCACATGGCCATATTCAAATCTTTGATGGTAAAGACTGGATTTCTGATTTCCGTCAGAACAGTATCAGTCCATACAGTGGTGTCTATGCTTATACGACATGGCGCGATTCAAAATACGTGGATGACGCATCCGCATCAGATCGTAATATCTACCTTGCTATGAATGATAAATAAGACTTTCTAAGTCAGCACAACATAGTTGTTATTTCCTCCAACCCAGTAGTGATCTTAATATCATTGCTGGGTTTTTTTGTGCTTAACATCAGGGCGTATTTAACCTTTCATGATTTGATCCGTCAGAAATGAACACTACTGATATCATTACTCATGACAGGAGTTATCGACAAGCGCGTTTAAAATGCCACATGATGACGCTGGTGCACTACTTGCACATTTCTGGCGCAAAACGGTCAAGTGATGCTTTAAGTGCATCAGTTCTTCCATTCGTATTTCCACAGCATGAATGTGCTCATCTAGCAAGTTATTCACATCGCCGCAGTCCTTGTCAGGCGACTCCCAGTATTCAAGTAAGATTCGCACATCATCTAAAGCCATATCGAGCGTACGGCAATGTAGGATAAATTGTAGACGCTCAATGTGCTCTTCATTATATAAACGATAATTCCCTTCGCTACGAAAAGGCTCGGGTAATAAACGCTCTTTTTCATAATAGCGAATGGTTTCTACTGTGGCACCTGTGCGTTTAGCGAGCTCACCAATTTTGATTGTCATAACAACCTCTATGATTTAAATAATTAAAGTGGCTGTAAAGACTAGCGCTAGAGAAATTAAAATTAGGTGTAATGGACATTTTTCATGCTGGCGCAGGGTCTAACGCTATATACTGTCTATATTTCCAAGGAATCAACGCCAT
>NZ_CAJHBP010000056.1:0-2435 GCF_904846665.1 Psychrobacter sp. Pi2-51 | reverse complement strand
AACAACGCGTGAACACGTGTTCCTAACCCAGACTCATATCTATGTTTTTAAATAGTTCTTACGCTCTCGTCGAGTCATAAGTTCTGTATAAAACAGAAAGAAATAATCGTATGATGTAATATCTGAATTATTTGTTTCTGTTTATGCTTGTTTAATATATTTACTATCGTATTTATTATGGTGGAGCCAAACGGAGTCGAACCGTTGACCTCCTGCGTGCAAGGCAGGCGCTCTACCAACTGAGCTATGGCCCCGTAAATAAATGGTAGGCCTGGGCAGACTTGAACTGCCGACCCCCGCGTTATCAACACGGTGCTCTAACCAGCTGAGCTACAGGCCTGTGTCTGCCTGTAAAGGCAAAGCGCTAATAATAAATACTAGCTAAACTAAAGAACAACTTGTTGTGAATTCTTGCTGACCGAATGCCATCTATAAGGAGGTGATCCAGCCGCAGGTTCCCCTACGGCTACCTTGTTACGACTTCACCCCAGTCATCAACCACACCGTGGTGAACGCCTCCCCGAAGGTTAAGCTATCCACTTCTGGTGCAATCAACTCCCATGGTGTGACGGGCGGTGTGTACAAGGCCCGGGAACGTATTCACCGCGGCATTCTGATCCGCGATTACTAGCGATTCCTACTTCATGGAGTCGAGTTGCAGACTCCAATCTGGACTACGATAGGCTTTTTGAGATTCGCATCACATCGCTGTGTAGCTGCCCTCTGTACCTACCATTGTAGCACGTGTGTAGCCCTGGTCGTAAGGGCCATGATGACTTGACGTCGTCCCCGCCTTCCTCCAGTTTGTCACTGGCAGTATCCTTAGAGTTCCCGGCTTAACCCGCTGGTAACTAAGGACAAGGGTTGCGCTCGTTGCGGGACTTAACCCAACATCTCACGACACGAGCTGACGACAGCCATGCAGCACCTGTATTCTAATTCCCGAAGGCACTCCCGCATCTCTGCAGGATTCTAGATATGTCAAGACCAGGTAAGGTTCTTCGCGTTGCATCGAATTAAACCACATGCTCCACCGCTTGTGCGGGCCCCCGTCAATTCATTTGAGTTTTAACCTTGCGGCCGTACTCCCCAGGCGGTCTACTTATTGCGTTAGCTGCGTCACTAAGTCCTCAAGGGACCCAACGACTAGTAGACATCGTTTACGGCGTGGACTACCAGGGTATCTAATCCTGTTTGCTACCCACGCTTTCGAGCCTCAGTGTCAGTATTATGCCAGAAGGCTGCCTTCGCCATCGGTATTCCTCCAGATCTCTACGCATTTCACCGCTACACCTGGAATTCTACCTTCCTCTCACATACTCTAGCTCAACAGTATCAGATGCAGTTCCCAGGTTGAGCCCGGGGATTTCACATCTGACTTATCGAGCCACCTACGCTCCCTTTACGCCCAGTAATTCCGATTAACGCTTGCACCCTCTGTATTACCGCGGCTGCTGGCACAGAGTTAGCCGGTGCTTATTCTGCAGCTAATGTCATCGTCCGTGGGTATTAACCACGGAGTCTTCTTCACTGCTTAAAGTGCTTTACAACCAAAAGGCCTTCTTCACACACGCGGCATGGCTGGATCAGGGTTTCCCCCATTGTCCAATATTCCCCACTGCTGCCTCCCGTAGGAGTCCGGGCCGTGTCTCAGTCCCGGTGTGGCTGATCATCCTCTCAGACCAGCTACAGATCGTCGCCATGGTAGGCCTTTACCCCACCATCTAGCTAATCCGACTTAGGCTCATCTAATAGCGAGAGCAGTAAACTGCCCCCTTTCTCCCGTAGGTCGTATGCGGTATTAATACGAGTTTCCCCGTGCTATCCCCCACTACTAGGTAGATTCCTAAGTATTACTCACCCGTCCGCCGCTCGACGCCTGATAGCAAGCTATCATCGTTTCCGCTCGACTTGCATGTGTTAAGCCTGCCGCCAGCGTTCAATCTGAGCCATGATCAAACTCTTCAGTTTAATCTTGCTATGAAGTCCTTTAAAGAGACTTCTAAACTTGGCTCATCTAATCTGGCAAAATCGCTAAAAATTATGTTCGTAATGAATTAACTTTGAGTTTTTCTGCTGTCTTAAATGATAATTTTTATAGTTAGAATGAACTCCGAAAAGGAGCTAAAACCAACTTTATTTTTTAGCATTCTGAATCAGCAAAAATCCACACAAGTTGTTCTTTAGTTATGCTTTTAAATAGTGCTCAATCACTGTCGTCCAGTAACTGATATATTGGGTATCTCTCTTGCTGTTTAGTCTCAAACCCTTGCGGGTTAAGCTATCTAGCGAGCCGACTATCTTATCATAATGATTGGGATTGTCAAGCTTTTTTATAATTTGTTTCATCAGGTTAACTGGGTTATTAATGTGTAATCTACACACTAGTTACTTCCAGCTCGTCTTGATGAGGGCGTATTATAGACGCTTTAAAT
>NZ_CAJHBP010000055.1:0-2592 GCF_904846665.1 Psychrobacter sp. Pi2-51 | reverse complement strand
AAGCCGGTAGCGATACAAGCCCAAGGTGGTGAGTTGCAGTTGAACAGTCAACAAGGTATGACGATTGGTAGTGAGTCAGGACAGGTGAATGTGTCGAGTCCGAAGCGCATTAAGCTGCAAACGTCAGCAGGGGCGTCCATTACGATCGATGAGAGTGGTATTAAGCTGGTGTGTCCGGGGACGATTAAAGTTAAGGCGGTGAAGAAAGGGCTTGTGAGTGGGGCGAGAGCTAACTATGCCCTACCGATGATGCCTAAGACTATCCCACTGTTTAGTAATAAACTCGATGTTTATGATTTGTTTTATCAGCATAATTTTAATGACATTGAGTTTCAAATACTGCGCCCTGATGGGCAATTGATTGAAGGAGTATTAGATGAGCATGGACGGACCGCTCCTGTTATTAGCGATAAAGCCTGTATGTTTTATTTATCATTCACGAAAATAGGCTATAAAGCACTTTTAGTAAGCTCAGGATACAGATGTATTGTTAGAAATGTCCAAAAAGGTAGGAAAAGTGTTAATCATATGGGTCAAGCTTTAGACGTACAATTTAGTCGCGTATCTAATGGAGCGATAGCTAATTCTGTAGCTGATGTTGAGAAAATAAGGGAAGTTATATTGGTAAAATCTATGGGTGCAGAATATAGATGGGATAAGAAAAATGAAATATCACTAGAAACTACGGCTGACGGAGCCAGTAGTTGGGTTCATTTTGACAGTAGAGAATACGAACAAAAGTATAAAAAGCTAAATTTTTACGCTAAAACGGTAGCTGAAATGGTAGGTAGTGATCTGAGTACTCATACTGATAATAAAATGCTTGCTTGTGGAGGTACTTTTATTACTAAAAATAAAACAAAAAATATGAAAAGTATAGGTGGTATTATTGGGAAAATAATTGCATCGCATGAAAATCAAGGTGGACGCTACGATATTTTTAATAGAGGTACTATAGGAGAGTATGCATGGACATCAGGATATGAAAACATTGAAGCTAGAACTATCGATGAATGGCGAAAGTTAGGTACTTTGAGTGGCGATAATAAAGATAAGCGCTTTGCAATGGGCAAATATCAAATTATACCTGATACATTAGGTGAAGTTCAAAAATCATTAAAGCTACTAGGAAGCACTAAATTGACTCCTGAAACACAAGAACTAATGTTTTTAGAACATTTCGTCAAAAAAACTAATATTATAACTGCTATTAAATCTGGTAGTAATAAAGACATTGAATCCGCCACTATGAAAATAGCTAAAATATGGGCTTCAGTAGGAGTTCCATTTGCTACTTCTAGAATTGCAAAAAAGAAAGCAGAAAATGGCAAACTAGTCTCATATACAATTGATCTCAAAAGGGGTCAAAGCTATTGGTCTGGAACAGGTGGAAACCAAGCACATACATCACCAGCTTTAGCAATAAAAGCACTGAAAGATATGAATAACGATTATAAAACTCTAATCTCTCAAGGATCAAGTTCAGAAGAAGCATTTGATAAAGTTATGTCGGTTGATACAAAGTTATTTTAGGAGAATTTTATGAGATTAATATCAGCTATATTATTGGTTTTTATATGTAGTTGCACCTCAGTACATTCTAAAGATTCAAACTATAAAGTATTAATTAATAGCAATGAAGAGTGCAAATATGACTATGGCGACGAAGACTTTTGTAGCAAAGACAATTTAATAATTTATAGCAATACTAATAAAAATATAAATTTTGATCGCAAGAAGGTTTTAGTAGTACCTGAGGACAGCTTTGGTTATATAGTTGTTATAGATCCTAAAACTAAGATAGTTTATCCTTTTAAATACTTAGTTGATTATAGAAAAATAAGTTTTACTAAAGATTCTAACGAATTCTGTATAGAGGGAGATATATCTGCTTATCGTGATGAAGATAGTGGATACTTCTGCTTTGAGTTTACAAAAGATAGTTTTGAACGAATATATGATATTAAATAATATATTCCATAAGCTATATTTTATTGCAGCGTGCATTATTGCTATTAAAATTAATGCTCTGATCACAGTAACTGTAGATATTATAATCTCAAAAAAGGATAAATGTTAATATGAAGAGCCTATACCTTGTAATAATGTCATTTTCTTTATTTATTGTAGGATGTAATTTTGATATCTCACAGCCTCGGGTAATTAATGAAAAGACAATAGTTAATAAAGAAGACATAAAGAAAGACTCAAAAATCATAGAGAAAGAAGTTGATTATACTAAGATGCAAGCGTCTAATTTGGACGAAAGTAAGGTAATTAAAGAAACAAAACTTCCGTTAACGCTTAATAGTTACACAAGTTGTAATATGGAAAATGATAATAATTTTTGTAAAAATAGGTTTCCAACTTATGATATTAAGGTTTTGCCTATTAATTTAAAGCAAGGCTACGCTGATATCAAATATATAGACACCATATTAAAACTTCCAAATATAAATGACATAGAAGTCTATATTTTAGCTAGAAATATGACAGATGTTGAAGAATATACGATAGTTACTTATAATAAAAAAATAATTGATAAACTATTGATCGGAAAGATAGGTTCAGCTGATAATTCTGATAGAATAT
>NZ_CAJHBP010000054.1:0-2629 GCF_904846665.1 Psychrobacter sp. Pi2-51 | reverse complement strand
ATCTAATAGATTTTGTCTTATATTATAGAATTTTTAAATAAAAAATAGAAATTTTTTTTTTTTTTTTTTGTAAGTATCTTTTGCATGTTATTACTTCTAATAATAATTTTCTATAATTTCACCATTATGTAATAGCTCATTATGGTTAATGGCAACTCATTATGCTTACGAATAATAATGGAGCTACAATGTTTAATAAAAAATATATGGTTGCATTATGAGTAAATGCGAATATAATAAAATTAACGATACAGTAATGTTTGGTTGATTATTGTGTTCTTTAAAGTCATGTTTTTATTATTTAGGAAGTCCAGCTGATCCTAAAAAATGGGTCTATATAATGATAGGAAAAATGTTTATATACTGGACATTCCATTAACTGGGATCAGATACTATGGACAGAATAAGCGTATTGTTATCGACTACATTATTTTTAGCAATTGGACTTGTAGGCTGCCAGACTGTAAAAAGTGGTCAGATTTTATCTACTGCTGATGGTAGCCAAAACATTAAGCAGGCTACTTGGAAAAAAACAGGAGAGATATTTAATCTGCCAGACAATAGTATTCTGACATCTAAAGAAAGTCGAATCGTTTTTATTCATGAGTTAAACGATAATGATTCAAATATCATTAATATAGGCATTGGTGCTGATAATGAATTTCAAACCAGTCTACAAAATGGAAGTTATTCAGATGTCGTTATTTGTAGCGGTTCTCAACTCATCAATGTAGAAAAACTAAATAAAGACAGTGAGGAAGTTCTTTCTTACTCCAAAACCTATCAATTTACCCCTCAAACGACGAGTTATTTAATAGTTGGTCTATCAACAGCTGGCAATCCTGTTGTACAGCAGATACCACCTGATGAGGCCCTGCTATTATTGAATCAAAATACTCGTCAAACTCATCAGATCAGTCGTATTTTATCAGACTGTACAGCAGAAGCCCCATCTGAAATTCTTATACAGAAACCTATCGCGGTTTCTACGATAAAAAATCCAGTAGAAATTAAAAATTCTGCACAGTTTAATGTGCTTTTTGATTTTGATAGTGCAGGTATTAAAAACAATCAATCAAAAGTATTAGATAGTATGGCCAATTTTATTAAATCCTATCCAAAGATGGCAGTTACTTTGGAAGGTCATACAGACAATACCGGTGCTGAACGTTATAACTTAAAGCTTTCTCAGTCTCGTGCAAGCATGGTTAAAGATATTTTAGTAAATCAATATGATATAGAAGCTATACGTCTGAGCAGTGTAGGGTATGGCGAAACAATGCCCGTCGATACCAATACTACCGAACAGGGTCGTCAAAATAACCGCCGAGTTGTTGCTATTGTTAGTAAAGGAAATAATTAACTCATGATTCTATATTGGTATTTATCTTATTTAGAATTAATTACTCAAGGATGATTTTATGAGCACTATCACTATTAAAGTAAATGACCAAGTAAAAACTATTACTGAGCACAAAGTTATTACACAAGATGGCAAACCTACAACAATCAAAGCCATCGACAAAGTTAACTATGAGCTCTTTGATGAAACAAGTGGCTACGCTCCAGACCATATTATTACTAAGCGTATAAATAATGATATTCATGTTTCTTTTGAAAATGACAGTTTAGAACCAGATTTGATTATTGAAGGTTTTTACGATGATCCTAATAGTGCATTAATCGGTATCGCCGAAGATGGTAGCTATTATTATTATATTCCTGATACGGGAGAGGTAGCAGACTATGTTACTGAGCTTCAATCAGGTGATATTGAAGGTCAGGCACTAGGTGGAAATACACAGGCTACACCTTGGTGGGTGGGCGCGACAGGAGCTGAAGGTTTTAGTGTATTACCATGGTTGGTCGGTCTTGCAGGCGTAGGCGTATTAGGGGCAGCTTTGGGTGGTGGTAATGATGACGATGATGATAAACCAGTGGACACCACTGCGCCCGATGCACCGACCAGTATAGTGGTTGGTAATGATGACGGTTTTATCAATGATGCTGAGATTGATGATAATGGTATGGTTGATGTCGTGGTTGGACTGCCCGCCAATGCTGTCATTGGTGATACCGTCATTGCCAACGGTGTTGAGAAAGTCTTAACGGCAGATGACATCACCGCAAAACAAGTTACCGTAAAAGTACCTGCTCCGGCAGAGGGTGACACGCTTGATGTCACAGCGACTATCAAAGATAAAGCTGGTAATGAATCAGACCCATTGACTGAAACAGTTGGCGTGGTTGACACCACAGCACCTGATGCACCAATCATTGAAATCAACGAAGACGGTACTGAAATCACAGGTACAGGTGAGCCTGGTGCCACGATTGAAGTAGATACTGATAGCGATGGAGAACCTGAATACACCACAACAGTTGATGAAAATGGCGACTACGTCATTGACACTAGTGCTGACCCATTAGTGAATGGCGAAACCATCACAGCTACGGCAACTGATGAAGCTGGTAATGAAAGTGATCCTGCGACGATTATTGCAACTGATATAGATGATGGCGACGCTGACGCTGACGCTGACGCTGACGCTGACGCTGACGCTGACGCTGACGCTGACGCTGACGCTGACGCTGACGCTGACGCTGACGCTGACGCCGACGCTGACGC
>NZ_CAJHBP010000053.1:0-3189 GCF_904846665.1 Psychrobacter sp. Pi2-51 | reverse complement strand
TGACTTCAAATTTTACTTTTTAGTCGACCAACTTGTAACCTAACTGAATCAAGGTTAAAGGTGATATCGAAATATTCTTTCTTATTCTATAGCCTAGGCTATACAAGATAGATTAATTAGAGCTTTGATACAAACCACTTGGGTGTTGTATGGTCAAGCCAAACGAGCAATTAGTACAGGTTAGCTACACACATCGCTGTGCTTCCACACCCTGCCTATCAACGTCGTAGTCTTCAACGGCTCTTTAGGGAAATCTAATCTTGAGGTGGGCTTCCCGCTTAGATGCTTTCAGCGGTTATCCCATCCGAACGTAGCTACCGGGCAATGCCACTGGCGTGACAACCCGAACACCAGAGGTTCGTCCACTCTGGTCCTCTCGTACTAGGAGCAGATCCTCTCAAATTTCCAACGCCCACGGTAGATAGGGACCGAACTGTCTCACGACGTTCTAAACCCAGCTCGCGTACCTCTTTAAATGGCGAACAGCCATACCCTTAGGACCTGCTTCAGCCCTAGGATGAGATGAGCCGACATCGAGGTGCCAAACACCGCCGTCGATATGAACTCTTGGGCGGTATCAGCCTGTTATCCCCAGAGTACCTTTTATCCGTTGAGCGATGGCCCTTCCATACAGAACCACCGGATCACTAAGACCTACTTTCGTACCTGCTCGACTTGTGGGTCTCGCAGTTAAGCGCGCTTTTGCCTTTATACTCTACGACCGATTTCCGACCGGTCTGAGCGCACCTTCGTACTCCTCCGTTACTCTTTAGGAGGAGACCGCCCCAGTCAAACTACCCACCATACATTGTCCTCGGTATTGTTATACCTGAGTTAGAACCCCAACATGACCAGGGTGGTATTTCAAGATTGGCTCCACAAACACTAGCGTGTCTGCTTCAAAGCCTCCCACCTATCCTGCACAAGTCAGGTCAAAGTTCAATGTAAAGCTGTAGTAAAGGTTCACGGGGTCTTTCCGTCTAGCCGCGGGTACACAGCATCTTCACTGCGATTTCGATTTCACTGAGTCTCTGCTGGAGACAGCGCTGCCATCATTATGCCATTCGTGCAGGTCGGAACTTACCCGACAAGGAATTTCGCTACCTTAGGACCGTTATAGTTACGGCCGCCGTTTACTGGGGCTTCGATCAAGAGCTTCGCTTACGCTAACCCCATCAATTAACCTTCCAGCACCGGGCAGGCATCACACCCTATACGTCCACTTTCGTGTTTGCAGAGTGCTGTGTTTTTAATAAACAGTTGCAGCAGCCTGGTATCTGCGACTGTCAACAGCTCAAGGAGCAAGTCCTATCACCATCAACAGCGTACCTTCTCCCGAAGTTACGGTACCATTTTGCCTAGTTCCTTCAGCAGAGTTCTCTCAAGCGCCTTGGTATTCTCTACCTGATCACCTGTGTCGGTTTAGGGTACGATTCGTTTATAACTATTGCTTAGAAGCTTTTCCTGGAAGCATGGTATTTGCCACTTCGCTGTACAAGTACAGCTTGCTATCAGATCTCAGCCATGTAGTAGCCCGGATTTACCTAAGCCACAAGCCTACATCCTTTCACCTGGACAACCAACGCCAGGCTGACATAACCTTCTCCGTCCCTCCATCGCATTATAAACAAGTATCAGAATATTAACTGATTTCCCATCGACTACGCCTTTCGGCCTCGCCTTAGGGGTCGACTCACCCAGCCCCGATTAACGTTGGACTGGAACCCTTGATCTTCCGGCGTGCGAGCTTTTCACTCGCATTATCGTTACTCACGTCAGCATTCGCTCTTGTGATACCTCCAGCATGCCTTACGACACACCTTCACAGGCTTACACAACGCTCCCCTACCACTTGAAAACAAATTCAAATCCGCAGCTTCGGCTCCTAGTTTGAGCCCCGTTACATCTTCCGCGCGGGCCGACTCGACTAGTGAGCTATTACGCTTTCTTTAAAGGATGGCTGCTTCTAAGCCAACCTCCTAGCTGTCTATGCCTTCCCACCTCGTTTCCCACTTAACTAGGAATTTGGGGCCTTAGCTGGCGGTCTGGGTTGTTTCCCTCTCCACAATGGACGTTAGCACCCACTGTGTGTCTCCCGGATATCACTCATCGGTATTCGGAGTTTGCATCGGTTTGGTAAGTCGGTATGACCCCCTAGCCGAAACAGTGCTCTACCCCCAATGGTGTTCGTCCGAGGCGCTACCTAAATAGCTTTCGGGGAGAACCAGCTATCACCGAGTTTGATTAGCCTTTCACCCCTATCCACAAGTCATCCCCTGGCTTTTCAACGACAGTGGGTTCGGTCCTCCGGTTGATGTTACTCAACTTTCAACCTGCTCATGGATAGATCACTCGGTTTCGGGTCTATGCCCTGCAACTAAACGCCCTATTAAGACTCGGTTTCCCTACGGCTCCCCTAAACGGTTAACCTTGCTACAGAACATAAGTCGCTGACCCATTATACAAAAGGTACGCGGTCACCCTAATAAATTAAGGCTCCCACTGCTTGTACGCACACGGTTTCAGGTTCTATTTCACTCCCCTCACAGGGGTTCTTTTCGCCTTTCCCTCACGGTACTGGTTCACTATCGGTCAGTCAGGAGTATTTAGCCTTGGAGGATGGTCCCCCCATCTTCAAACAGGATTTCTCGTGCCCCGCTCTACTTAATATGTTAACGCTAATGTTTCGAATACAGGACTATCACCTACTACGGTCAGCTTTCCCACGCTGTTCTTCTACATTAGCACTAATCGGCTTCTCCCCGTTCGCTCGCCGCTACTTGGGGAATCTCATTTGATGTCTATTCCTAAGGGTACTGAGATGTTTCACTTCCCCTCGTTCGCTTCTCGTACAAGTACGAGATACCTACCTTATGGTAAGTGGGTTTCCCCATTCAGAAATCTCCGGATCACAGGATATTGCCGCCTCCCCGAAGCTTATCGCAGGCTGTCACGTCTTTCATCGCCTCTGACTGCCAAGGCATCCACCATGTGCGCTTCATTACTTGACCATACAACCCCAAGTAGTCTTAACTTATAAATAAGTTTTAACTTCAAAGTGTCATAAAGTCTAATTATGATAACGATATCACCTAATTTTATACGCTTGATTCAGTTCTCTTTACTTTTTTAATAACTCACTACTGGGATAACAACTGATGTCGTTAAGTAGTGAGTTATTAAGGTTAG
>NZ_CAJHBP010000052.1:0-3206 GCF_904846665.1 Psychrobacter sp. Pi2-51 | reverse complement strand
TCTTGTGATAATTCAGAGGTGGCAAATTTAAATAAGTTAGGTGTGGTCATTCTAGCTCCTTGATTAAATTAAAAAATGTATTTGTCTTTTATTACTTTAGTAAAATTCTTGATCAACTATTTTGTATATAATTTTATCCCGCTTTCTAAGCGCTCTAAAATAGCCGCTTTTAACTCTACCGGTTCAATCACTACTGCTAACTGCGACATACTGACCAGCCAATCTTGCAAGCGCTGCGTATTGGCAACTGTTGCACGCACCTCGTTCCAAGTGTCATCGATAACCGTAATCGTTTGAGTAGATGATAACGGCCGCTCATAGAGATGCTGGCAGGCATATTTTTGCACCTTTAGAACCAGTCCGATTTTTAAACCATTATTCAACTCAAGCTTTCCTAGCTTACGTAGATTCTCAAGAGTGAAAGCATTGCGCTCTACCCAGTCCGGTACCGACTGCTCTGTTACTTCAGCTGCTTCAATACGATTAACCGCAAAATTACGATGTGCCATTAATAAGACATTATCATCGATATGATCATTCGTTGGATTAAACCCAGTAAGATAGATCATGTTGTCGATAAAAATAAGTCCTCTAGGGTAGATCACTCTGACGGTAGGATTGTTACGCCATTTGTTTTGATAGCTGATTTGAAGCTGCTTGTTGTGTAATAGTGCCTGATGGATGCTAGTCAGCACGCCGCTATCAAGCTTTGGTGCTTGTACGATACTAGACAGGGTAATAAGATAATCTTGCCACTGTCCTAGCTTGCTTTGATTGAAGCTGTGTCTATCTTGGCGACCTAATTGGGTCAACTTTTCACTAATGCTTTGTTTAAAAGGTGCTGGCAAGTAGTTCGCCGTATAGTTAGCGAGCATCTGCCAAAAAAATACCGTTTGCTCATTAATGACATCGATACTAAAACTTGGCTCAATATAAAACCGTGCCGTTTGTCCGCTGATATTCTGTCCCCAAGCTGGCAGACGCATTAAAGCGTCACTGTGAAAGACGTCATTGAATATTTGATTGAGACTTGTTAGGTCGTTCTCTAAATTTTTACGCTCGTTTGCGTAATGGTCAAGGTTATCACCATAAACGTTCATTAGCTCTGTGAGTGATATTGCCTTGTCTTTATGACGTGGCAAGCGCTGATAGAGCGCAAACAAACGGGTGGATTTGTTGTAGGTTGCGATTGGGTGTGTAGGCATGTTGGCTGCTCTATAGGCTATCGAATCTATCAAACTGTCATTTTAAAAGTGAACTATCGTAAAAAGGTTAATCAAACCGTACCACAATAGCTGTGCCATTATCATAAGCATTGCCATCCGAGTCGTATACTTGCTGCATAAGCTTCTGTAGCCATCCTTGTAAATCCGTTTGATTATCGATAAGTGACCACTCGTAGCACGATACTAAATCATGAATACCGTCAGTACAAATGACAAGGCTATCGCCTGCTTGCACTGTGATTGTTCGCTTATCACTTTTTGGTGGCTCGCTGCTTGGGTCATCACTATCTACTGCTAATGCAAAGCACTCGGTAATGCTATATAAGCTGCCCGCCATACCTGTGCGATTGTACTCGCTAGGCTGAGCTTCTCGACCTTCGTTATGTGCCTGTTCATCTACCAACTCATTAAGCAGATTATGATCACGAGTTAAGCACTGCCATTCATTCATATCTTTGCTAAGCAAATATACACGGCTATCGCCGACATGAGTTATATCTATATTTATCGACTTATCATCGTTTAGCGTGCCGGTGATCATCGCGAGAGTTGCTGCGGCACCATAACGTTTTTTTGGGTGTTTGGTTTGACTCAGTTGCGTATAGATATGATCTGAGGTGATAGCACTAGTACTCTCTTGATTGCTATCCCATAGCTTTTTAATTGCTTTGACAACTGCCTTTGAGCAGTGCTATGACTGGTTAGAGCTAGCAACGCCGTCTGATACCGCAAGACAAAATGGCGCTTGCACTGATGTCACTGGCATTACTCCTAAGTCCTCTTGATACCAGTGATCTAAGAAGAAAAATGCGTCTTGCTGTAGGCCGTTGCTGGTATTACCTTGAAAAGTAATGGCGCAGGCGTGAGCTATTGTTTCAGCAAGAGGTTCATACTCATAACTCGAAGTCGCTGTCATATTCATTCGCTTATTATTTATTATCATTAAGACAAGTATAGTAGACTGCCTAGTGATTTTTTTTCTAGGTTATATACTATAATAAATCTCCCAGACTATCTAAAAACAATAGTTAGCTTTGATTATTGTTAGGTTTAAGGGTATATCGCTAGAAAAGATAAATGAACTTATATACCATGGTCTAACCTTTCATTCCTATCTATAAGCCATCGACATGATAGATCTACCATACAAACAGTAAAATATTTACTTTTGCTGATTATTACAGATTATATATAACGTACTTCTCAGGTGACGATATCAGCGTTTTTTAGGGTACGTCATTATCAGTTTCAATAGGACAGAGAGTCGATTTTTTAATACACCCTGGTACTAAAAATTGATAATAAGCACCGTCTTGTATAGCTTAGCGAATTGTTTAGCTTTCAAAGAAATACCCAGGTAGCTTGGGCAATATTGGGGTTTGAACCGCACATGACTGAAGCGGCCTACTCTATCGTTGATATCATTAATGGCAAGGTGACTGTGTTACAAGCGCCAAGAGCGAAGCGCTTTAATCCCCTAAAAGAAATCAGCTTAGGTTCTATGGCGATATCACACATTTGTGATGAGGATGTGGCGGATGAACCACCTCATACAAACTTCAGACTACCTAGTAGTGTTAAGTATTTAATTGGCCACAATATTGATTTTGACATGGCCGTTCTCAAAAATGCTGGCGTGACCCATGAGCCTAAGTTAATTTGTACCAATGCGATGGCTAACTTTCTCCTTCCTACGCTTGAGAGCCATAAGCTAGTATCCCTTCTCTATCACTTCCACCGTGATATAGCGCGCGCTCAAGCAAAGAACGCGCATGCTGCCATTGCTGACATCTACTTCACTGAGCTAGTGCTTGGTAGTCTGATTGATATGGCTAACAGTCAAGGTCATGAGATAAGTGATGTGGAGAACTTATATGAGTTTAGTCAAATGGCACGTATACCCACTGTAGTGGTCAACTAATTTAGGACACCTGATAAGAGGTTTTTGTTAAAATAGCGTCTCTCTGTTTCTAATGGTGT
>NZ_CAJHBP010000051.1:0-3693 GCF_904846665.1 Psychrobacter sp. Pi2-51 | reverse complement strand
GGTGACACGGTCACCTATGAGCTTGACACCGCCTCATTGACGAACTATGTCATTAATGCAACAACGGGTGTCATCACACTCACCCAAACAGGTGCGGACACCGTCAACAGTGGTGGCACGTTACCCGCCCCAGTGGTCAATGCCACTGATGGCACACTCGACAGTGCGTCAACGACCGGCACAATACCAAACACCGTAGACAACAATAACGACGCCCCAACAGCCCCAAGCATCTCAGCGTCCGTTGATCTAGAACAGGGCGAGGCAGCTGCTGGTGATACCGTTGCTACCGCGAGTGGTTCAACCGATCCAAATGATGGTGACACGGTCACCTATGAGCTTGACACCGCCTCATTGACGAACTATGTCATTAATGCAACAACGGGTGTCATCACGCTCACCCAAACAGGTGCGGACACCGTCAACAGTGGTGGCACGTTACCCGCCCCAGTGGTCAATGCCACTGATGGCACACTCGACAGTGCGTCAACGACCGGCACAATACCAAACACCGTCAATAACAACGAAATCATCGCAGCAGCTGACAATTTTGTTGAATTCCAAATAAATGCTACACCTTTAGAAACGGAAAATCAGACACCAAGTAATTTGAACAAAACAGGTTTTACTGTGGTTAATGTAGGTTTAGGTCCGGTATTAAACGCAGGTGTACTTGATGATATTATTGCCAACTCAGTGATACTTGAAGTAGGTGAAGATCAAGTCCGGGAAGTTAGAGTTCAAGGTGGAGCACTTGGCGTTCAAGTTCTGAGTACCATAGATTTGAGCTTGTACAAATTGAATGATTCTACAAATGAGTGGGAATTACAGGAGGTAAAAGAAGACTGGGTAGTATCTTACTTATTAGGTGGCGCATCTCAAGAGACTGATTTTAGCTTGGATGAAGGAGAGTGGCTGTTTGTTATGTCTAGTGGTGAAGGTGTCTCTGCGCTCACTGGTTACACCTTAAACTTTCTCTCTGATACTGTTTTGGACTATTCTCAAGCAACAGCGGTCAGCGGTTCTATTACAGGGAATGTGCTAGACGATGTCGATGCAAGCTTTGGTTATGATGAACTACCGACGAATGCGACGGTTACCTCAATTACGTCGGTCAATGGTGAACAACCGCTCGTAGCAGGTGAGAAGACTATCCAAGGAGAATACGGTACGCTGACAATATTCTCTGATGGCAGTTATGAGTATGAAGTGGATAGCAATTTCCGTGGGCCGTATGGCAGTGAGGAGAGCTTTACCTATACTGTGACATCACCCGATGGTAATAGCTCTTCTGCAGATCTTACTATTCAATTGAATATCTTACCGGTTGATAATCAAGTTAAAATAGATGAGAGCCTTGTGGTAGATATTGTGCCAAGCGAAGTTCCAGATACAGACTTTAATCCTATTGATAGCGTTGGTGGGTTTAGTATTGCTAATATAGGAGTACTGGGACCAATACTTGATGTAAACGCTTTGGGTGGTTCGGGCGTCATGCAGTTCTCTGTTGGTGATAACCAAGTACGTGAATTGACTTTTGAAGGTACGGGTTTTGGATTGCTTTCATTAGGTGTTGACTACGATCTGATTGTCTATAGACAGGATGAGTCAACAGGCAATTTCGTTCAAGTGCATTTAGAAGATGACTGGTTTAGAGCACCTGTGATTGGTGGCAAGACCTCTGATCCACTGGAATTACAGTTTGGCGAAGGCGAGTATAGAGCCATATTGATTGCTGGTGACGG
The DNA here is from genome assembly GCF_904846665.1 of Psychrobacter sp. Pi2-51. Lineage (NCBI taxonomy): Bacteria > Pseudomonadati > Pseudomonadota > Gammaproteobacteria > Moraxellales > Moraxellaceae > Psychrobacter > Psychrobacter sp. Pi2-51. The sequence continues at coordinate 1,948 of NZ_CAJHBP010000051.1, read as the reverse complement.
CATAGGTGTAGCTGGTGGCACTGTACTGAAGGTTACTGCTGATAAACTCCTTGACTATGACGACCCATCTACCTTTGAGGGTTCGATCGCTGGCAAAGATGCGACTGAAGACGCAGGCATTATATTACTAAAAGTGGACGATCAGATAATGGAGTCAAGCGGAGCCACGGTCGTACAAGGTGAGTATGGCAGCTTAACAATTAATATTGACGGTACTTATACTTACACGGTTAGTAAACCTACTGACGCAGGTCCTGACTGGGTACCGCCTTATGGAGAAGTAGAATCTTTCAATCTAGTGACTAAAGACACAAATGGTAAGGTTGCTGTTGACACCTTGAATATCAAAATTAGCACTCATACTGCGGTTAATGATTTCAACAACGTCACAGTGCAAGAACAAAATGTAGTAACTAACATTGAATATAATGAACCAAATGGTTTAGGAAACTATGGTAATTCTTACTCTCAAACTTTCACAGTTGCTGAACATGATGCCGCTGCTCCCGTTGAGGTGGCAGCAACCGCAAGTTCTGTTAATGTTCTTGGTTCTAATATAACTATTACATATACTTTATTGAATACTACGACCAATGAGCTCTTTACTGATTCGATAGTAGGTACAAGGACAAGTGCATCATTGAGTTCTTCATTACCTAGTTTACCAGCAGGTGATTATGAGCTTACGATCACTACTAGCAAAGGCAACCTGCAGAGTATAGATTTTAATACCACAGTTATTCATTCAGAAGATTATACAGCCACTGTGATCTCTGCTGTTACTGGTTCCTTGATTGATGGTAATGATAATGATCAAGGACGGGACAATATTAGTACGCTAAAAGTGGGTGGTAAGTCTGTATTTGTTAGTGATCCAAATCAAGGTGCAGAATCGATTGATATCGAAGGCTTGTATGGCACCTTGACAGTTAATAAAAATGGCAGCTATAGCTACTTACCAAACGGCGAAAGTTTTGGAATTGAACGCTTTACCTACGAGACGACTTCTGTGACTGGCGATAAAGAAACCGCCACTCTAGAGCTTAATGTTGGTAAAGGTATCACTGCCTCTGAGTTTGATGACACTGCGGTTAGCTCTGCTGCAAATGACAGCTTTGTCATGGGCACAGGAGCCGATACCTTAATCTTTGATAACTTAAATGGTATAAATGGCGGTAATGGTAATAACGGTGTTGACACTTGGAGCGACTTCAACGCTCAACAGGGCGATCAGATTGACATTACTGGCTTACTTGACGGTAACCAAACGCTAGGTAATATCGGTGACTACCTCAAATACGAGAGTGGCACGCTCATGGTAGATCGTAATGGTAACGCTGAGTTTGAAGCGATGTTGGAAGTAGATGCAACTGATCTCGATGATTTGTTGGGTAGTATTAACTGGGGAGCAGAAGCTAGTGGTAGAGTCAATTTGATTGGAACGAGCGGTGATGATGTCGTTGATATTGCTTATAATATCTCTGATGTGTCGTTAATCAATCTAGGAGATGGCTTCGATACTATCAATCTAACTGGATCGAACCAAACGTTGAGTTTGTCAGACATTCTTGAAACTGAAGTCGTTGATATCAGCGGTACTGGTGCCAATACGCTGATGGTTCAGGCAGCAGATGTTGCCAACTCAGGAACGTCTAGCCCTATTTATGTCAAGGGTGATAGCGATGATACGGTTAATCTAGAGGGTAATAGCTGGTCTAATGTTGGATCAACTACCTCAGGTGGTGAAGTGTATAATACATGGCAGTCGGGTAATGATACGTCGACACAGATATATATCGATGACAATGTAAATATTATCTAATATTCATTAAGTTTCAGTTTCAAAACGCTCCCAAATGGGGGCGTTTTTTATAGGGTATGTCCAATCATTCTAAGATATAGTTAATAAACCCTATAATGCTAAAAACAGTGGTGAAATATAATATAC
>NZ_CAJHBP010000050.1:0-4176 GCF_904846665.1 Psychrobacter sp. Pi2-51 | reverse complement strand
TCTTTATACTAAGTGGATTTATTTTAACATACAGCTATGAGTCTAGACTTAGAAAAAAAATTGTTTCTATAAGAAGCTTTTATATAGCAAGGTTTGCAAGGATTTATCCTATGCATTTTGTAACTATGATTGCAGCTCTGATTCTAAGCTTGGCTGTAGGAAATAATGATAATTATCTATTACAAAACTCACTACTAATTCAAAGTTTTTACAGTGATAAGGACGTCTTCTTTTCTCTTAATGCGCCTTCTTGGAGTATTTCAGATGAAATGTTTTTCTACTTATTGTTTCCTATAGTTCTACTTTTCACAGCAAATATTAGAGTCTTTCTATTTGCTTTCTTAACAGTTCTAATATTATATCTTAATATTCACTTGGATGATGGTAGCAAACATTATTGGTTATACATTTCACCTGTCTTAAGGTTTGCCGATTTTTTATTAGGGATGATTCTTTACTCAATATATAAATATTTGAATACTCACTACGAGAGTTTGAATAATAAAGGTACAATATTAGAAATAGTGTCTATATCTATTTTCTTAATATTTTTCACGTTCCATCTTAATCTTAATATAAGTTATCGATATTCTATCTATTACTGGTTGCCCATGTTTCTAATTATATTGGCTTTTGCGATATCAGGCAGCTCAAATAACAAAGGTTTTATTAGTAAGATTTTGTCTAATAAGTATTTAGTATGGTTGGGTGAAATCAGTTTTTGTTTTTATCTTATTCATGTATTAGTAATAAGAGTAGTGGGTTTCATAATGAATAAAATTTTCTTTAATGTCAACTTAATCATATTATCTTCACTCTGTTTAATAGTTACTTTAATTGCAAGTGCAATTGCCTATAAATTTATTGAAAAACCTTTGAATTATAAAATAAAAGAGTACTTATTATGATTCCATTTCTTGATCTAAAAGCAATAAATGCCCAATATCGCGATGAGCTTGTAGATGCTTGTGCTCGCGTTATTGATTCAGGATGGTATATCGGCGGCAGTGAACTCGAACAATTCGAACAGCAGTTTGCCAGTTACTGCGGGACGAAATATGCAATTGGTGTAGCTAACGGTTTAGATGCGCTTATTCTTACCCTTCGTGCTTGGAAAGAATTAGGTAAACTAAAAGATGGTGACGAAGTTATCGTACCGTCTAATACTTATATAGCTAGCATATTGGCAATTAGTGCTAATAATTTGACACCTATTTTAGTTGAACCGTGTGTAGACAGCTTTAACGTTGATCCTAAAAAAATCGAAACGGCTATTACTAGCAAAACAAAAGCCATACTTCCAGTACATTTATATGGTCAGTTAGCAGATATGCCCGCTATTATGGATATTGCTAAACGTCATGAGTTGTTGGTATTAGAAGACTCGGCGCAAGCCCATGGTGCTTCTCTTGATGGTAAGAAAGCAGGGAGCTGGGGTGATGCCTCAGGTTTTAGTTTTTATCCGGGTAAAAACCTTGGCGCATTGGGCGATGCTGGCGCAATTACTACTAGTGATAAAGAGCTGGCGGATACATTGCGCGCGTTACGTAATTATGGCTCACATGAAAAGTATAAAAATTTATTTCAAGGCGTTAATAGTCGGTTAGATGAAATCCAAGCTGCAATGCTTAATGTGAAGCTCAATCATTTAGATGATGAGATTGCCCATCGTCGTAAAGTCGCGAATGAATATCTCAAGGGTATTAATAATAAAGCAATTATATTGCCTACTAAAGAAAATGATAGCGCTCATGTTTGGCATGTCTTTGTGATCCGCTGTGATCGTAGAGATGAGTTGCAAAAATACTTAGCTGATAATGGGGTTCAAACACTCATTCATTATCCAGTGCCACCACATCAGCAGCCTGCATACAGAGAATGGAATGAATTAAGCTATCCTATTTCTGAAAGTATTCATGCAAAGGTGTTAAGCTTACCAATAGGGCCTACTATGACTATGGAAGACGTCAATACAGTCATTCAGATATGCAATGAGTTACAATTATAAATGAATTTACTCAAAACTACTGCCCTTAATGGTATAGCGGTCCTTATTAAGACCGCTACTATGTTTATTTTAAATAAAGTACTTGCGGTATACGTCGGCCCTTCTGGTTATGCCGTTATAGGTCAATTTCAGAACTTTATTCAGATAGTGACAAGCTTTGCTGGTGGGGCGATAAATACAGCGGTTATAAAATATACGGCAGAGTATTATGAAGATGAGAGCCGACAAAGAGCAATTTGGAGGACAGCAGGCAGTATCGTACTCGTATTTAGCATCATCATTGCTTTTCTCCTACTAATATTACAACGGCAACTGTCTGTTTATATCTTTCAAACGGATGAGTTCCAATCTGTATTTGTATGGTTTGCTGTTTTCTTACTATTCTTTAATTTCAACGCACTATTTCTAGCGATATTGAATGGCAAAAAGGAAATACTAAAATTAGTAATCGCCAACATCGCTGGTAGCCTATTTTCTTTAGCGATAACAGGTATTTTAGCATTTAAGTTTGGCTTATATGGAGCCTTAGTGGCATTGTCGATATATCAATCGACAGCATTTCTAGTGACTTTAGTTTTATGTTATAAAGCCGACTGGTTCAAATTCAAATATCTGTTTGGTAAGATAGATCCAGATATTACTAGAAAGTTTGCAGGTTTCGCATTAATGGCATTGACCAGTGCACTCTGTGTGCCTCTATCGCAAATTGCTATTCGAACCTATATGACAGGTGAGTTCGGAATAGAGTATGCGGGTTATTGGGAAGCGATGATTCGCCTAAGTAGTGCTTATCTCATGCTAGTGACCACTACTTTAGGTGTTTATTATTTGCCAAGGTTGTCAGAATTATCAGCTATCAGTGATATTAAGAAAGAAGTATATCTAGGATATAAAGTTATTTTTCCTGTCGCTTTAATAGGAGCTATAACGGTTTATCTCTTAAGAGATTGGATAATTGGGTTGCTATTTACCGATTCATTTCTTCCTATGCGAGACTTATTCTTATGGCAGATGATTGGAGACTCACTAAAAATTGGCAGCTGGATACTAGCCTATCTAATGCTAAGTAAAGCGATGACCAAACTTTTTATCATTACTGAAATAGTATTTGCTAATACATTAGTGGGTTTAACTTATTTATTTACCAAGCTATTTGGGTTCGAGGGTGTTTCAATAGCTTATCTAGTGAATTATGCTATTTATTGGTTAGTGATGGGTTTGTTCGTATTTAAAGCACTTAGAATTGAAGAGAGTAGTTATGCAGAGTAGTCAACCTTTAGTCTCTATAGTGATTCCTTGCTACAATCATGAGCAGTTTGTACAAGATACTATTCAAAGTGTCATTGACCAAACTTATAACAATATAGAGTTAATCATTATAGATGATGGATCAAAAGACAGTTCTGTAGCAAAAATCAAAGAAATGATTGAGTTGTGTGAGAGAAGATTTACTCGGTTTGAATTTAGAAGTAGAGCTAATATTGGGCTTAGTGCAACTCTAAATGAGGCCTTAGAATGGTGCCAAGGAGTTTATCTTTCATGTATAGCTTCGGATGATATTTTAAAGGCATACAAAACAAGCGTACAAGTGGATTATTTACAAAAAAATATACTTAGTATTGGCGTATTTGGAGGAGTTGAACTTATAGATGAAAATGCTGCTGTAAAAGGAACTATTCTTAGGCGTCATAAAAAATATAATTTTAATGATATCTTTTTACACCAACATAATTTACCAGCGCCTACACAGTTTTTGAGATTAAACAATGTAAGAGAAGTAGGTGGTTATAAAGAGTCCTTGATTATAGAAGATTGGCCTATGTGGCTTTTCTTAACAGAGCATGGCGGTACTTTAGACTATATAAGTACTGTTTTTACTAGTTATAGAAGACATCAAGGAAATCTATCAGCTAGGCTTGATGATATGCAAAAAGCTAGAATAGAAGTAGTTGAATTATTTAGTAGTAATGAACTATCAGAGAGAGCATTAGCTGGAACTTATATGGTCGAGGCTCATTGTTGGCAAAAAATAAATAGAAAAAAATCACTAAGTTTTATTAAGAAAGCAATAAAATCAGATTTTACTTTAATTTACAAAAAAAGTTTTTTACAATACATTATAAAATTAGCTTTATTTCAATATTAAATTTCTTGATACAGCAATAGGC
>NZ_CAJHBP010000049.1:0-4642 GCF_904846665.1 Psychrobacter sp. Pi2-51 | reverse complement strand
TATCGTCGGTTTACGCCTAGTTTGATGCGATTTTAGCGATCAGCAGTCCTAATATTTGAATGTTCAACAGACCCTAAGCATTGATTTAATTTTTCTGTTTTCGTTTATCCATTTAATTACCTAATAATATTGAGAGTGTTATGTCAAAGCACAACAATCAGAATCAAGAGCAAGCCCCAGAAGACGCTAACGAGCTAATTGCTCAGCTACAAGCCAAGCTAGACGATATCACTGCTTCAGGCAAGCAGCCTTATCCAAATACGTTCAAACGCACCGATTATGCACAAGATTTGCAAGCAGCCTTTGACGGCGTCTCAAAGCAAGAAATTGAAGAAAAAGCGGCGAATGGCGAAAAAACACAGGTCAACGTAGCAGGTCGAGTCATGCTCAACCGTGGCTCGTTTATTGTCATCCAAGATATGAGCGGCCGTATTCAGCTATATGTCGCACGTAAAGAGCTCAATGATGAGACGCGTGCGAGCATCAAGTCGCTAGATTTGGGTGACATCGTAGGTGTATCAGGCTATATCGGTCGCTCAGGTAAAGGCGATCTATACGTGCATATCGAAGAGATCAGTCTGCTAACCAAATCATTACGTCCCATGCCAAATAAATTCCATGGTTTGGCAGATGTGGAAGCCCGCTATCGCAATCGTCATCTTGATTTGATGACCAATGAGACGACTCGCGATACGTTTATGATTCGCAGTCAGGTCGTCAGCGGTATTCGTAAATTCATGTTGAATGAGCGCTTCATGGAAGTTGAAACACCAATGATGCATCCGATTCCAGGTGGTGCAGTGGCACGTCCATTTGTGACGCATCATAATGCTTTAGACATGCCGCTTTATTTACGTATCGCGCCTGAGCTTTATCTCAAGCGCTTGGTGGTTGGCGGTTTTGAAAAAGTATTTGAAATTAACCGTAGCTTCCGTAACGAAGGCGTCTCAACCCGTCACAATCCTGAATTTACGATGATTGAGTTTTATCAAGCGTATGCGGATTATCATGACTTGATGGATTTAACCGAGCGCTTATTTAATGAGTTGGCGATGGATATCTTGGATACGACTGAGATTACTTATCAAGAAGAAGCCATCAGCCTAAAAGCACCGTTTGCTCGTTTATCGATGTCTGATGCGATTGCCAAATATGCCGAAAACTTCGACATGGCGCATATCAATGACCGTGAGTATCTAGCAGAGTACGCATCTACTACGCTCAAGCAGCAAGTAAAAGATGGTTTTGGTGTGGGTAAACTGCAAACGATTATCTTTGAGGAAACCGCTGAGCATCAATTACGCCAGCCAACCTTTATCACTGAATATCCTGCAGAGACGTCACCACTCGCGCGCCGTAGTGACGACAATCCTGAGATTACCGATCGCTTTGAATTGTTCGTTGGTGGTCGTGAATTGGCCAATGGCTTTAGTGAGCTAAATGACCCAGCAGATCAGGCGGAACGCTTCCGTGGTCAAGTCGCTGAAAAAGATGCAGGCGATGATGAAGCCATGCATTTTGACGAAGAATATATCGAAGCATTGTCTTATGGTTTGCCACCGACAGCAGGTGAGGGTATAGGTATTGATCGCTTAGTCATGCTACTCACTGATTCAGCGAGCATTCGTGATGTGATTTTGTTCCCACACATGCGTCGTAAGCTTGACAACTAGACTAGCGTCTACTTATTATGAAATATAGTCAATCCTATATAAATTAGATACGATGTCAGGCTCGCTTAGTTTACTACTTGTAGTACTTTTACTCGCTTTCCTTGTGTCTAAATTATATTTAACCGACTATGACGCTGTTACTGAACTGAGTATAGAGCGAGTTTTGCAACGTTGATGACAGACGCTCAGTGGTTTATGAGCACTCATTTATAGGGATATTATGGACACTCAGCACCTACCGCTCTCAGTTTGGCAGCAGATGATTCAGCAAAGCTTCTTATCTTTGTACGATGTATCAGAAGAAGACAGTAACCATTCCCAGCATCTATTGCAGGGTTATGACTTTGTTTTTGAGTTTTCTGGTGCGACGGTTTACCTTATCGTCAATGATGTGGTAATGCAGGCCAATCAGCAAGAGGTTGACAGTACGCAGGTTCGTGAGTGGCGAAAAGAAGTAGTTAATCAATTAATCAAACGTCATGCGCAGCTTTATCTAAAAAATGATAAGGCACTGGCTGACGTAAACGCGTCGGCATCGGACAAGGCGATTTATTTTATTGGTCTGACGTCACTTGCTATTAAGCATGAAAACGATAACCCAGAGTCACAACCCCATACCGTCAATTACGAATATGGCAGTCAGTTCTTTGCCGAAGACTGTGTGCTGGACTTGGACGATGAGGAGAGTGTCTTACAAGTATTTAGTCATCAAAACTTTGTCGACATTCTCAATCAATTGGTGACCCCGAGTGATCTCAGTGCTTATTTGGACTTTCATCGCCGCAAGCTTGCTGGCTTTGAGACGTTTCAAGACGAATCAATGTTGCTCACCCAATTTTTACAGTCGCCTGATTTTCACCAGAGAGCCATTGAGGTGCAAGAGCAGTTGGTCGCTCATCAGTTAATAGACCAAGTGGAACCGCGCTTACTCACAGCAGCAGAACCCGACCAAGTAACTTTTGCCAATGCGCTGATGCTCGATATTCAAAAGAATACTCGCATGTGGTACAAGCTATTTAATAGCTTGATTCAGCAGTATTATGAGGCGGGAACGCCACTGCCAAAAGAGCAGGTCGATGTGTTGGTCGATGAGTCAATGTATACCTATGCGTGTTTAATAGAGAAAATACTGGCGCATAGAACGATTGATAAAGATTCAGACTGGAATGGTTATGTTTGTCATGAGCATTCTTATCATGTATTTGGTCGCCATTATTTGATGGTGTTTTATGCACAAGATGAAAATAGCACATTAAGTGCAGACAAGGTGCGCGCCTCGCATCAGGATTTACTGTTCGAGCTTAATTCACAAATGCAGCAGCCGGTGATGGACCATTTGTTCTTAATTGGCGTAGAGGTTAGACCTTGTGAAGACAGCGTCAATACTGAGGTGCATATTGACGTGTTTCATCAAAATGGCTCGGCTATCGACGCAAACACACAGCGCTTATACGAGCAATTGGCTGAGCTAAGATCGCAGTCATAGACTCATTATATTGTAGATCGCTGATCTGATGCTTCACCTACATTTGTACTTTTCACATTGGCAGTTACTATATTGGCAGTTACTATGACGCAGCAATATCAAGTTTTAGCTCGCAAATACCGTCCCAAGAACTTTCATGAATTGATTGGGCAAACGCACGTCTCGCAAGCACTGATTAATGCCATTGATTATAATCGTCTGCATCATGCTTACCTTTTTACAGGTACACGCGGTGTGGGCAAGACGACGATTGCGCGTATTTTATCTAAATGTCTGAATTGTGATACTGGGGTGACTAGTACGCCTTGCGGTGTGTGTGATAACTGCGTCGCCATCGATCAAGGTCGTTTTATTGATCTGATTGAAATTGATGCGGCCTCTCGTACCAAAGTGGAAGACACTCGCGAGCTGTTAGATAACGTGCCTTATGCGCCAAGCCAAGGACGTTACAAGGTCTATCTAATTGATGAAGTGCATATGCTGTCTACGCACAGTTTTAATGCATTGCTGAAAACGTTGGAAGAACCGCCTGAGCATGTAAAGTTTTTGCTAGCGACGACCGATCCACAAAAATTGCCGATTACTATTATCTCGCGCTGTTTGCAGTTTGTGCTGCGTCCGTTGCCGCAAACCTTGCTGAGTGAGCATCTGGCAAATGTCCTTACCCAAGAGCAGGTAGGTTATACTCAGCCAGCACTTTGGCAATTGGCCAGTGCGGCAAAAGGCTCGGTACGTGATGCCTTATCCTTGACCGATCAAGCCATTGCTTTCGGTCAAGGTGCGCTGGATGATGTCACTGTCAATGCCATGCTTGGTCTCATTGATGCGGCTGATTTGGTCAGTTTAATTACCGATATCTATAATCACGATAAGTCTGCCGTCGCTGCACATATTGAGCAAATGCGCGCGCAGATGGTTGATGCGACGAGTATGTTTGATGGGCTGGCTGAGCTATTACATCAATTGGCGTTGACCCAACTGCTTCCTGAAGTGGCTCTCAATGTGAATGAGGCGCAAGCCCAAGACATTAATACGCTTGCGCAGCATATGAGCCCAGACGTCCTGCAACTGTATTATGAAATTGTCGTGCAAGCGCGTGAAGGTGTTAAGCTTGCCAGTACCCCGATGCAAGCGCTTGAGATGTGCATTTTACGCTTGTTAGCCTTTCGTCCGTTGCCAGTCGATGAAGTACTAAGCCCTATTTATGATGGCTCTGTGTCATCTGAAGTACCAGCTATAGAAAATACGACTTCTACGCAGGCAGCCATTACCCATTCAGCTTCGATACCGCCGTTACAGCCTTATGATATCGACTATCAAGAGCAAGCCAGTATTGAGCAGCCAAACGCTAGTTTTGATGAGAATGCGTTAAGTATTAATCCAGCTCATGAGCCTGAACCCGTTGTTGAGCCTGAACCCGTTGTTGAGCCTGAACCCGTTGTTGAGCCTGAACCCGTTGTTGAGCCTGAACCCGTTGTTGAGC
>NZ_CAJHBP010000048.1:0-4681 GCF_904846665.1 Psychrobacter sp. Pi2-51 | reverse complement strand
AAGCCGGTAGCGATACAAGCCCAAGGTGGTGAGTTGCAGTTGAACAGTCAACAAGGTATGACGATTGGTAGTGAGTCGGGACAGGTAAATATCTCTAGTCCGAAGCGCATTAAGTTGCAAACTTCAGCAGGGGCGTCGATTACGATAGATGATAGCGGGATTAAGCTGGTGTGTCCGGGGACGATTAAGGTTCAGGCGGTGAAGAAGGGACTTGTGATGGGTGGACAAGTGAATGCGCCAGTTATATCTTTGCTTAAATCAGGGTTATTTAGTAAAGCGTTTGATCTAAAGAAACTGTTGCCACAAGATTTAATAGATCAAGGTATTAGCTATAAGCTGATTAATCATTCTAAAGGAACAGAGTTTGAGGGTAAACTTGATGAAGATGGTCAGACGTTAAGAGTGTTTGGCGATAAGGCTGAGAAGGTTGAGTTAGTATTAGATAGTATTTTAATTAGAGAAGATGACAGTTTTGAGTTAACTCCTTTAGATGACGAATATAATCATGATGACGGTGACTGTGGTTGTTAGTCTCTGATAATTAACTATTTAGGAAAAGAGCATGGACACTTTTAATAGATACAAAAATATTAATCTCACAATTATTATGCCTAAGATAATGACAAGTTTAATATTTCTTACACTTATGCTACTGATGTATAAAGCCAATGCTCAATCAAATACAACTTTTAAAAACTATGTTTTAAATAACTCAGGCAACATAAAATTGTTTGAAATTCGAGCTACAACTTGTTCCAACAATACTTGGGATTATTGTTTCACACCTGTATCAGTTAAAATAAAAGATAGGTTTAATTCTGATTGGCATCAGACGATAAATATTAGTACAGCCACGCCTTCCTTACAAGAAATGAACACTAGACTATCTTCAGACACTCGTATCAGACAATACTCTAAATATGAAAGATATACTTTTATATTTGGTGATTTTAACTTTGACGGTTATACGGATTTTGCCCATATATCAGGATTACTAGGGAATTATGGAAGTCCGTCTTATACTTTTTATATATACAATAAAGATAAAAAATATTATGAATCTAATTTACACTTTTCTGAATTAACTACTCAAGGTAGGTCAGTGCCAGATTTCAATTACGTTCAAAAGGAAATGGTGTCCTCTGAAAAAAACGGAGCTGGAAACCTTTCAAGCTACTACCGTATAAAAATCAATAAACCACAGCTATTTAAAGTTATTAACCGAGATTATATCAATAAAGCTGATAAATTTTATTTAAAAACTACTATCAAAACTTTAAATAGTAATCATGAATGGACAACCACTGTAAGTTACGATGAATATACTGAATAATGTCAATTAGGTTAAAATATGGCTACCAAAAAATTTAATATTTCAAAATCTGAGTCCGTTAGACTTCTTATAAAAACTTGCTTTGAAAACAAAGTAACCCAACATGCTCAAATTGCATGTGTATTAGCTAATTGCCAACATGAGACTCTAAACTTTGTGTATTCAGAGGAGATTGACGGTAGGAGTCAAGCGAAATTATTGGGGTATAGAGGTGGCATTGAATATTTTGGAAGAGGATACATACATCTAACTCACATAGATAATTATCAAAAGGCTGATAGTAAACTTGGTCTTGATGGAAGAATAACTCGTAATTTAGACTATGCTACTAATCCTAATATAGCAGCTAAAACAGCTGTGATAGGTATGCGAGATGGATGGTTTACTGGTCTAGGACTCAAACGATGGATTGATGGTGATAAAGGTTGGATTACTGGAGATGGTCTATCTTACTATTATGCAAGACAAATTGTTAATGGAGATTTCAAAACAACAAATACTTCAGAAATTGCTAAAGAATGGAGTTTAAAAATTCCTTCAGTTGTCAGTGACATAGTCGGATATTCAGTGTTATCAGTTAGCTTGGTTGACATTAGAGAGACACCAATTCCTGATTCATTAATTGAAATAACAGTTGCTAAGGACTCAAGCTTTTCACAAAAATACACAACTAATAGAAAGGGAATAATTCCATATATATATGCACCTCTCAATTCTACTTTAGAATTTAAAATTAACAATCGAACTTGTAAAAATAAATTAGTAATGAATAGAAAATTAAAATCTATTACTTTGGTGGACTCTAACTGTAGTTTTAATACCGAAACCCAACCACATCAAGTAGCTGATAATGCAAATGATCAAAAGCCTCGTCAATTAGATAAAAGTGATGCTACTTCTAGTGAATTAAGTGAAACCGAAAGTGGTAATCAGTCAATAGTTGATAGTATATCTTTTAACATTAAACTAGTGGAAGCAGATACGAGTAAACCGTTACCTAATGCACAATACTATCTAGAATATAAAAACGATATCAAACCACACAAAACCAATAGCTCAGGTGTCGACTCAGGCATAAAAGCTGATGTCAGTCAATCTATTGGCGTCTACCTTGACGATGACGGTGGTAAGAAGCAATCTATTTACAGCATGGCATTCCCTGTCACAGGCGACTTGAACGGACAGACCAAAGTATTAAAAGTTCCTGTCGTCGCCTTTAACATTAAGTTTGTTAATAAGAATAATCAACCCATACCGCATTACGAATTTAAAATCCTATACCGTGGCAGACAATCTGCTATAAAGAGAGCTAACAGTCAAGGTATTAGCACTATTAAAGCTCTTGCTGGTCAAAAGCTTACTGTTATCGATGGACAAGGTATAGCTCAAACAACCGCCATCGTTACCTATGGCTCCAAACAATGGACTATGATAATAGGTACAAACATCACTGAAGAAAATATTAGCGATGTATCAGATGCATTGAGTCAAGGAGCACCAGCTACTTCAGAGACGAGTAAACAAGATGAAACGTTAAAACCTGAAACAGAGCAAAACCCTGTAACTAAAGTAGAAAAATCAGAAGTAAAAGAGGTTGAGAAGAAAACAGAAACAGGACCGACGCTTGAGGTTTTATCAGATGAAGCTAAAACTACCATAAAATTTATTAATGAATCTACAAATAAGCCGTTATCGGGGCTTTCATATATTACTCAATCTACTAAATACGGTAAAAATACTTCAGTGACGGGTAGTGATGGTACGAGAGGCAGAACACATGATTCAGATGTCGGTATCCGCATTAAAGTATTAGTCAATGAGAACGGTAAAGAAATCGAAAAAGGTACTATTATCGCTAATAGTGATAAAAACGGTGTTGCTTATGTTTATAAGGCTAAGAAGCCTAAAGTACCAAATGTTGAAGTTAAATTTAAGACACAAAGAACCAATGTAGTCACAGAAAAATCTAAAAATATTTTGCGGGAGCTTGCTTCTCAATACGGAATGAAAACAATATATATAACAAGCACATTAAGAACTCCAGAGGAACAAGCGAGTGCAATGTACAATAATATTGCTGGTGGTAGAGTGATTAGATATGCTCCACCAGGAGCAGAAGTAACTCGTATCTGCCAAAACGGTATAAAAAAAGGATTGGGCAAAAGTCAAACCATTAAAAATATGGTAACTAAGATTTTAGAATACGATAAGAAAGGTGAGAGAGTATCTAAACATTGTGTTAGTTTCGAAACCTATGCTAAAAAAAATATCATTGATTTGGGTGTCAATAGTAATGGATTTACTACTAATGCGCAAAAGCAAAAATTCCAGAAAATTTGTGATGAAGCTCTTAAACAGGGTAAGCTTTCAAGTTTTATATCTCCTCTAAGAGACAAAGCTGAGCCAGCTTTTCATCTCGAAATACCTCAATAAATAAGAAGCTATACTTTATGAAAAAAACACTACTTTTATTGATTATGTTAGCTCTACAAGCTTGTAGCGATACTACCGTTCAACCTTCTGTAACTGATGTCCATAATGGCAATGACATAAACTCAAAGTTAGAGACGAATACTATCCAATCATTTTCAGATACAGATACAGATACTAGTATTCCAACAGGTATCTACTTTTCTAATAAGAAATGCGATGCAGACAAAACTTGCAAAAATTTTAGCCCTGAAAAAATTGATGGGAAGTACTTTCTATCTAAAAATCAGGATTCAAACGAAGGTACGTACTACTTATTAGTTAAGGATAATACCTACTACCTTTATAGTTTACAGTTTTTTGATGAAGACTACAGAGCCGTTGGATCTTGGTCACAATTGAAAGAAATTAATGCAGCAGATTTATCTTTTGAGATAAAATCTATTGAACAAGTCATGGGTTCAGACTATATGGGAAGTTACAACGATGCTGACCTAAACAACAAACTTAATACTTTAGCTAATCAGACAGGTTTGCTAGAGATAGGTAGCCTATTAGAAGGCAGCAAAATACCTACTTATGAAACTATCAAATTTTTGCGTACAGAAAATGGTTATAAAGTTGACTGTAATGACTATATAAAAAATTATGAGAAAACAGTGGATCAGTTATTCAAGCAAGATATGGCTGCTGGTTATCATTTTTACTATGAATGTGCAAATGGAAACGAGATATATTTTCATAACGTAAAATAATTAACCCAAGTAAACTATCCTTTGCCAGTAGCACTTACACGGGTCTCACCCAAGCGCGTACTGGCAGCGCTACTACACCAAGTTACGACTCCAGTGTCACCGATGACAACCTACAACAAACCATCACGACCCCCGTCTACTCAGGCATCAGCCCTCACGACGA
>NZ_CAJHBP010000047.1:0-5820 GCF_904846665.1 Psychrobacter sp. Pi2-51 | reverse complement strand
TACTTCCAGCTCGTCTTGATGAGGGCGTATTATAGACGCTTTAAATCTCGTGTCAAGAGGTAATTTCTATTTAGTTTCAAGTAAATGTCTCATCACTCATTCTAAACAGCCTTCCCTTTCAACTAGGGCGCATTATACGGGGTTTTAAGACTGGGTCAAGGGGTTTGTCTTCTATTTTGAGGACTATCTAATTTTATAATTAATACCATCTATTTATCAGTTGGTTAGGGCTAAAAATAACTTTTCCTTTATCAAGACTAACTCTTTTCCTTAAATTTAGTCGGAGCTTCTATATAGACCTCTTCTATATATGATGCTTTTATAGCTTACCTATCTTTTTAAAAAAGTCTTTATAGGCCGCTACTTTTTTATCTAAGGCTAAAGGATAGGCGCGTGAGGTTGAAGGCAACCTATATAAGGTAAGATTATTTACATCCACTTTTTGATTGTTATCGTTTTGCCATTGATAGGGATAATCCATATTTTGATTGGTCTTAGGATATTTGGACTTGGCTGGTGGTTCGGCCAATAAGTTAAGCAATACTTCAGTCGCCTTACCGCCTGTGGTAAATAACGTATGAACCTTTGGCACTTGTGGCAAGATGTTATCTAAGTCGACAGTGGTCACAACCGTTAAATTTTTATCTGAAGCATTACCGGTTTCACGAATCGCTTGTCTTACTGTGGGGCAAGAAGCTATGCCACGCTCAAACATAAAGTCGTGGATACGCTCAGGATCAAAGCGCTTCTCATCCCCTACTCTAAAATAATCTGCATCATCAAAAAATACGCGACCATAGATACGCCACATATCATTATAAAAGTTCGGATAGTGAAAACTCATTGCCCATTTATCGGCAGTCGGAGGAAAGGTGCCCATCATCATCACGGTGGCATCTGGCGGTAACACAGGAGCGAACGGATGGGTTTCTACTTCTACAGCCTTCGTTTTGGATAAGGCGCTAGCACTATTGGCGTTATTCATTACATCTTCAGTGTTCGCTGGTTGATTGTTCATAAGATTCTTCATCAGAAAAGCAGTTTTTTTGGTATCATAGCAGGCCTAAACACTACTTCGTATTTAACCATGGCATATAGTCGGCTTAGATAGGCAAATGATAATTTAATTGGCTTAAACCATCTTTGCTTTGATTGCGATTATGGAAACGTTAAGCTTATGATTACTGTGTTACCTATAGGGTTGAAGTGTAGTAAGTGTTTGTATCTTTTATACTAATAGCAAACGCAGTGACTGCGCAAGCATCAGACCAAAACCAAGAGAGTATTTATGAGCGACTTAAATAGCGGTTTAGAAATTACGGTAATCGATCATCCATTAGTCCGTCATAAACTCAGTTTAATGCGCGAAAAAGACTGTAGTACTTATAAGTTTCGTACATTGACCAAAGAGCTTGCACGCTTGATGGCGTATGAAGCGAGCCGCGATTTTGAGATTGAAACGTTCCCAATGGAAGGCTGGTGTGGTGAAATCACTGGTGAGCAAATTATCGGTAAGACAGCAACGATTGTACCGATTTTACGTGCGGGTATTGGCATGTTGGACGGTGTGCTCGATTTGATTCCTACTGCTAAGATTTCTGTGGTTGGTTTACAGCGTGATGAAGAAACCTTACAGCCAGTACCTTTCTTTGAAAAATTCGTCAGCCACATGGACAAACGCCCTGCCCTAATCATTGATCCAATGCTAGCCACTGGTGGCTCAATGGTTGCGACCATCGAGATGCTAAAGAAAAATGGCTGCACCAATATCAAAGCGTTGGTATTGGTTGCCGCACCTGAAGGCGTGCGTGTGGTCAATGAAGCACATCCTGACGTAACTATTTATACCGCTGCATTAGACAGTCATTTGGATGAGCACGGTTATATTATTCCAGGTCTTGGCGATGCGGGTGATAAGATATTTGGTAAACAGTTAGCTAATAAATAAGTAACCGTAGTTGCGACAATTATGGTTAATGCAAGCAAATCAAAACATATACGCTAAGACAAACAGTCGTCTTAAAAATCAGGATACAAACACAGCATCAACGATAAGGATAGATAATGAACGTATTGATTACAGGAGCAAGCGCCGGTTTTGGTAAAGCGCTGGCAGAGCGTCTGATCGCTAATGGTCATCGTGTGATTGGTTGTGCTAGACGCCTTGATAAGCTGAACGCTCTAGCAGAGACATTGGGCGAATCATTCTTACCTGTGGTGATGGATGTGAGCGATACGGCTTCTATTCCACAAATCATTGCTGACTTGCCGGATGGTTTTAAGCAAATCGATGTGCTCGTAAATAATGCGGGATTGGCACTCGGTACTGAGCCCGCACAAAGTAGTAGCCTTGATGACTGGATGCGTATGACTGATACCAATATAAAAGGTCTCATGGCGCTGACTCACGCGGTCTTGCCAGCGATGGTCGCGCGCGATAGCGGTTATATTATCAATGTCGGCTCGATTGCTGGCAGTTGGCCGTACTTTGGTGGGAATGTCTATGGCGCGACCAAAGCATTCGTCAAGCAATTCAGTCTAAATCTGCGCGCGGATTTAATCGGTACCCAGGTGCGCGTGACCAATCTTGAACCCGGTAATGTCGCAGGCACTGAGTTTTCAAACGTGCGCTATCATGGCGATGATGATAAAGCCGCCAAGGTCTATGATGGCTTTAAAAACATGACCGGCGATGACATTGGCGATATTTTATTATGGTTAATCGAATCACCGGCTCATATTAATGTCAATCGCTTGGAAGTGATGCCAGTTGCGCAAACCTATAACGGGCTGACGATTGCTAAGAAAGATTCTTAAACGTTTAGCCGAGCGTTTGGCTCATTAACGTAATTCATAATATCGAAGCAACATAGTCTCATCTATGTTGCTTCTTTTTTTGCTGATGACATTCTCTTCATTGACCAAGCGCAAATCCTGAAAATCTAAAACCAATACTTCATTGCGCGTGCGCTCACTAGTACGCCTATTATGACGTATGGGAAATCCCATCACCTGCCTACCGACGACGGTTATCTGATTAATAACTGCTACTGAACGATTCATAGTAGATTTTTTATGGGCTTGCTGTGCGTTAAAGACCGCCGTGGCAGGATTCACAGTCGTGGTTAATAGCTTATCGAAACGAGCGATTTTGGGCATATCTCCTGCCAAAAACAACGTTTGCGTAAGCGGTAAATACTGAGCATGACGTATGAGCTCTCGGCGAAACAACGCTGGCATATCTGTATTAAAGCTGTCTTCTGTCTGCCGATAAAAAGCCATAAATTGACGCTGCAAATAACCGCCAAATACCGTAAAGTTAATCCACTGTTGATAAGTGTCATTGGCCAGTAATTGCCTAGTGAAAGCATCGGAAAAAGCCTTGGCATCTGTCTTAATGTTACCCGTTAACATCGCTATCAATAAGCTGTGCGCATCATTAAATGTCTGCTGCTCCCAAACTTGTGGGTAAAGGCTGCTATCCAGTGACGCTAGTGTCGGTGTGCTCATAAGCATCGCCCCTTTATTCTTTTATTTCAAGTTTAGGATAATGGCTGTTAATCACAAGCGTCACTTACTGTCTATACATTTTATGCTATGGTCAGCTTAGCTGTGTTTGATTAATACAAGTTTTATTAGCACAGATTTTACTATAACAAGCTCTCATCGATAAGATAAAAATACTTTATGTTTTATGTTCAACATGCCCTAATTAATTACAATATATATGACGGAAATATGACGCTATGATGACCAATTTAATGACGTTGCCCAGTCGCTACCAGTCGCGTTATCAGTTGCAAACGCTGACGGTTACTACTGCTGACGGTACGTCGCTGCCAGTTTCAGTTATTGGTCAAGGCACGCCAGTGCTAATGCTGCATGCTTATGGGATGGATGCACGCGAATTCTTGCCTTTTATCTTGGCATTGACGGGTAAATATACATTTTATTTGCCGCATCTGCGTGGTTTTGGCGCTGCAAAAGCTCTCACGATGGAACAGTTTGATTTTGTCCGTCAATATGCGGATGATGCCAACGCTGTGATTGAGAAAATTTGTGAATGGCGTCAAATAGAGGCTTTGCCAGTGGCGGCTATTTCGATGGGTGCGCAAGTCATGTGGTCTTATTTTGAGCGTTTTGGCGCATCAAGGGTCAGTCGCTATCTTAATATTGATCAAAATCCAGCGATTCATAATCAAGGCGACTGGCAAGGGGGGCTATTTGGCACGCGTCAGCAAGAAGTGTTCGATATCTTTCAAGAAGTAATCGATCTGACCTTACCTTATGCGGACTCTAATAGCTTTGCCCATCTGCCTTTTGCGCTCAAGCGCCGTGCAACCGATGTCGAAAGGCTGTTTTCTTTGTTATCCGTCAATCGCACGCGTTCAAAAGCTTTTATACAAGCGATGACTCATAAAAACGACCACACACTCGCGCTTTACGACCATGACATTTGGCATCAAAAAATGCGCTGCTTGCAAGCCTATTTGGTCTTACCTTACGATTTTCGGGGTGCCATAGATAAAGTGACCATTCCTGTGGTTAATCTCATCGGTGGTCGCTCTAAACTTTATGACGCCAAATGGCAGCAGAAAGTGACCCACATGCTGCCTAACGCCACTGAAGTTATTTTGCCACGTGCAGGTCATGCCATTCCTTTGGATGAGCCGATTGGATTTTATAGAGTATTAAAAGAGTTTTTGCAAGGTCGCTAGCTCAGTGCAACTTACTGTGATGTCACAGAACCACTCTATAATCGACACTGTTACTGTACAACCCGTCATAGTAATCGTTCTATCCACCTTTTATACTAAAAACCTGACGTTAGCTGCGTAAGCGCATTAACGTTAAAATAAAATACTTTTTAATAATAATTCTAAAAGGAAAAACTTATGCCTTACGTTAACGTTGCACAGCAAGATGAACAATCTGTCGACCTATATTACGAAGTCCAAGGTACTGGCAAGCCTGTGGTATTAATCCATGGCTGGCCGCTGAGTGGACGCGCTTGGGAGGCACAACTTCCTGCACTGGTCGAAGCAGGCTATCAAGTGATTACCTATGATAGACGTGGCTTTGGTCAATCTTCTAAACCATGGAATGGCTATGATTATGATACCTTGGCACAAGATTTGAAAGGCTTGATGGATGAGCTGGATTTAACAGATACTACTATCGTTGGCTTCTCTATGGGTGGCGGCGAAGTCGCTCGCTATCTGGGCAAATTTGGTTCAGAGCGCATTAGCAAAGCAGTACTTGCCTCTGCCGTTCCGCCTTATCTGTTTAAAGCTGATGACAATCCTGATGGGGCGTTGACAGATGCCGCTATCCAAGAATTTTTAGACGGCGTAAGCGGAGATCGTATCGCTTTCTTAAACGACTTTACCAAGAATTTCTTTACGCCGGCAGATGGCAAGCTGTTGGTCAGTAAACCAATGCGCTTATATAATCGCGATATCGCCTCGTTTGCTTCAGCGAAAGCGACTTATGATTGTGTCAAATCCTTTAGCTACACCGATTTCCGTGATGACCTAAAAAAATTCGATGTGCCAACCTTAGTCATTCATGGCGATGCTGATCAAATCGTCCCATTCGAGGCTAGCGGTCAACGCTCGCACGATATGATTGCCGACAGTCAGTTGCATGTTGTCGAAGGCGGTCCACACGGTATTAATGTGACCCATGCTAAAGAATTTAATGACACATTGATTGCGTTTTTGAATAGCTAGTTATTATTTAATATGTCCCATCCTAGAATAGGTTGAGGGTTTATGAGAAGTCAGATACTTAGCAGTATCTGACTTTTTCTTTGAGTAC
>NZ_CAJHBP010000046.1:0-8101 GCF_904846665.1 Psychrobacter sp. Pi2-51 | reverse complement strand
GTCCTGAAGGTGAAAATCGGCACAGACACTTACTTCACTTGGTCTACAGCGGAAAAATATTTTTATATAGTGGAAGTTTAGGCGGTTAAAGGTGAAAGTTTAGGCGGTTAAAGGTGGAAGTTTAGGCGGTTAAAGGTGGAAGTTTAGGCGGTATTAGTGGAAAGTAAATTTGTAAATTCCACTAATATTGTTTATTATTCACCATAAGCATTAATCTAGCGAAATATTACGATATGAATAAAAATGAGATGGCACAGTTCCAAAATAACCTACGAGAGTTTATAGGCGAGTCTTATACGGTCAAAGTAGATAAAAATTTAAGCGAACAAGAGCGCGATGAACTTACCGCTCATGTAAGAAGGACAGTGGGTGATAATGATGCCACTATCCTTATTATTGAACCTGTCATAGAATCAAAATTTGATTTTAATTTTGATTTGATTACCTCAGACGTTAAAGAAATCAAACCATTACAGAATGTCAGTCAAGTTGAGAGTAAGCCCAAACCAATTTACAGTGACAAATGGCTGGTGATGCAAAACCGTTTATTAAATGCCATTTCAGATTTGGACTTGAATGAGCGGCGTCTGATTATGTTTTTATCGCCCTTAGTACGTAAGCATGTAGAAAAAGACCCTGATGCCAGAAAACGAATGTTTGTGGTTAATGCGCTAGAGTTTGCCCGTGAATATAATTTAGGCAAAAAAAGTATTTACCGTACCTTGGCAGAAGTTGCTAATAGCATGCTGCACAAAGCATTCTTTTTTTGGAACTTTAAGAATAATGAACGGACGCATAGAACTGGAGTGTCTTGGCTTGTTCAGTGCGAATATAAGGAAAACGAGGGACAGTTAGAAATTATACTGGCCGATACAGTGATTGAGATGCTATCAGTATTCGATCGTGAAAATCCATTTACCAAATGGGAGCGACATTGGATTATTAATCTTGGTAGTTATGGCATGATTTTATTTGAGCTGATTGCCAGTTGTATGTTCCAAAAATACAAAGAAAAGGCGTATACCGTTGACTATTTACGTGAAAAATTTAATTGCGTTGATAGCTATGGTAGGAATATTGATTTCAAACGTTATGTATTAGATAAAGCTATCAGTGATATTCATACGCACACGCCTTACCGTATAACCTACGCTCAAAAGAAAAAAGGGCGGGTGGTGAGTGAGATTGTGTTTAGTTTTGAAGATAGCAGTCAAGCCAAGGTAGAGGCTAAGCAGTCAAAAGCATTGAAGAGTGATCTGAATCCTTTTTCAATTAAAGGTCTAAGCGACGCACAATTAAAGCGCATTGTTCTGAATAAAGAATTTATAGCCAATTATAACCATCTGGTCAGCTCCACCAGTCTAGCAGGCCAAAATGAGGCAGAGTGGGCAATTGAGATGGTCAAAAGACTAAAGACGGATTCTTCAGTTTTCAATAAATGTCCTATTCGTGATTATTTAGAATATACGTAGACTGACAAAAACATCCTATTGCTGGGTGGTTAGGTGCTAGCCTTGGCAGTATTAAGACACTATGATTCTCTAAAAAAACCAGCGCTAATCATTAATAAATGATAATAATGCGCTAGAGGAGTACTTAATTGATTGTTAGCCATAATCTAACGATTATGACCTCAAGATTGCTTGAGGTTTTTTTATATCTTATATTGTATCATGTTGTATATTGTATTATACTATATACAATATGATACAAACGCTACATATTTACTCATACAAAATTAAGGACAATAACTGTGGCCATTACTACACAACAAATTCATGCTACCGCTGATCAACTGCACGAACAAGATATCAAACCTACTTTAGCAGAAGTGCGTAAGGCGCTGGGTGGTGGATCATTCACGACCATCAGTGAAGCCATGAAGTCTTGGCGTCAGGATAACCAACAAGAAGAGCAGCTAAGACAGGTTGAGCTACCAAGTGGCATTGCTGAACGTTTACAAACGCTTGGCGCGGATATGTGGCAAACGGCCATTGATATTGCCAATGATCGTCTGGTTAGAGAACGGGAGGCTCTAGAGAATATTAAAACCAAGTTGCAAGCTGAGACAGACGAGGCTCAAGACGCGGTTAAGACCCTAGAGAGTGAGCAGACTGATTTGTTAGAACAGCTCGATGAGGTCACAGCAACTGCAGAGGCAACGGCTATCACCGCAGCTCAAGTGACTGCTGAACGGGATATGCTGACGCAGACACTCAGTGATACTCAGCACCAGCTGGAGCTTGAACGAGCTAAAACAGCTGCAGCTCAGGCTCAACTTGCTGACCTGCGTAGCAGCTTTGATCAACAGTCAAAAGAGCTGAGTGCCAACATATCGAAGGTGGCCACGCTTGAAGCCACTGCTAATAGCGATAAAGCAGAGATCACACGTGTGAAGACAGAGCTTGAAGCAGTCAAGGTTGAGCTAAAAACAGTGACTACTGAGCACAACCAAATAATGAACCTTACAGCAGAGGTAAAAGGAGAATTAAAAGCGATAACCGCTGAACGTAATAAGTTATCAGGGATCAATGAGCAGCTGACTCAAAAGCAAGCTAAGCTTGAAGCAGATCATCAGCTGCTTGTTAAGCAACACAACACATTAAATCATGAGAAAACTTTGCTTAGTACTGAGCACACTGCTTTAATTGAGCAATATGATGAGCTTTCAATTAACTATCAATCAGAACAGGAAAAGAGTAGCTCATTGACTGCAGAGATTGAAAAGATGCGAGAGACAATTAACACTAAAAGTATCAGTTAAACTTAGTAATAGAGGCCTATTAACAATAACTAAGTCAATCCCGTTCTATTCACACTAAGCTTATGAATCAACCATGACAATGTCGACTCACTGAATAAATGATGGTTGTATAATAAATATTCTAAATTTTTCTCTAGATTCTTATAGTATATAGCCTAGTGGGCTATATACTACTTAAATTAGCCTAAGTGAAATTATGCTGATTTTGGAGCCTTGAGCAGATTTCAAGGAACACTCACCCTAAAGCAATTATGAGTATAATAATAATGCTCACAAACACTTTAGTGCATCCCTTGAATTTGATGTGATTAGTCATGCCGACTTCATCGCCCATCGCGTCATCAAGACCGTATCACTGTATCAAGCTACGGCTGTTATGATTACGGCTGATAGCACCGCCTAGACACGCTCATAACCGCTACTGTGCTGTCATACGCTAGCAAGGGCGTTCGCCCAATGTACCGCTACGATATGCACAAGTAACCACTCATTGCGTTGCTCTGATCCTTTGTCTAGTCACCCCTGTAGGGAGCTCACCCTTATGTCAAACGCAGTCGTCACCGAGGCCTGCCACCCATTTGACGGGTAACGGGTACAGAGAGAGCAGCACGAAAATGTAACGAGCGAACAAGCAGTTTTTAAAATGTATAGCAAATAGAGTTGATATGAAAGCAGATTTTGGATAAAATGACCCTAAACGGGCATTTAATGCTGTTCAAATAACGCAGTCTGTGTGCTTATTTGTTCGTTACAGGGTGTTGACGCACACTGTAACCGTTATCTACATTTAAAACTAAATGCCTCTGGGAGTCAACTCCCAGAGGCATTTTTTTGTTTGTCATACAGATTAGGTTTTTAATATCTGATTCTTCGTTAAATTGCTTAGGCTTTTTTTGTCGTCATTTAGCGTAAGCATTTCAATTATTTTGAAGTTAGCAATTAGTACTTAGTACATTCTCACAAGACGTTAAGTTTCTGACAATACTGAGGTAGTTTACTATTAAGACCGCCTTAGTCGTCAGATGCAAGGTTTTACACGCGCTGTTAAGAAGCGGTAAATCATCTTTCTGAGAGAATACGATAATGAAAAGACAAACTTACACTCCTGAGATTAAAGAACGCGCCGTTCGCATGCTGATTGAAGCATTAAACGATTACACCTTTATGTGGTCATGTCATAAAAAGCGCACTAATGAAACTATACTAACCAACATTCAAGACTAAGCTACACATACTAAAGAGCTTGAACATGAGAACAAGAAGCTTACGTAAGCCAGTTAGATTACAGTAAAATCCGCTTTTTTCGCCCAAGGAGAGATAGGACACACAATCAAGTTGTGGCTCAGTTTATTGATAAAAATAAGTGTGTCTACGGTATTAGAGCAATATTGACTGTGCAATATAGAAAATATGCAATAAACTTATTTTCTACCTTTAATAAAATGCAGCAACCTAAACAAGGGTAAATTATGAGTAATTCAGATAACCACAGTCATCAAGCTCCAAACCCTAAAGATATGAATAAAGCTTTTTATATTGGGATTGGTCTAAATTCTGCATTTACGCTCATCGAGTTTATAGTGGGCTACTCAACTAATTCATTAGCTTTGATCGCAGACGCTAGCCACAACTTAAGTGATGTTGCCAGTTTAATAATCTCGTTAATTGGAATGAAATTAGCACAGAAAGCATCTACTACGCTTTATACCTATGGCTACAAAAAAGCTTCTATAATGGCGTCTCTTATTAACGCCATATTGTTAGTTACAATAGTTATAGGTATTGCCTATGAGGCCTTGGGTCGATTTGATACCATACCGGAAGTTGCAGGAAAAGTTATTATTATTACAGCTCTAATAGGCGTATTTATAAATACTGTTTCTGCTTTTGCATTCTACAAAGGTCAAAAAGACGATATTAATGTCAAAGGTGCTTTCTTGCATCTAATGGTAGATGCATTGGTCTCTGTAGGTGTCGTTATCTCGGGCATTATTATTTACTATACAAGTTGGAATATCGTTGATCCTCTAGTTAGCTTGATTATTTCAGTCGTTATACTGTTATCGACTTGGGGTCTACTAAAAGAGAGTATCAAGCTTGCTATCGACGGAGTACCTCAAAATGTTGATCTCAGTAAAATCACTGCTATCTTAGAGAGCTATAATTTTATTCAAAACTTTCATCATTTACATATCTGGGCTTTGAGTACCACTGAGAATGCTCTTACAGTTCATATTGTACCGAAGACCGACATAACGTTTAAAGAGACTATTACTATGAAAGAAAACATCAAGGAAGATTTGGCGCATCAGAATATACAACATGCAACTATTGAATTTGGTACTAAGGCAGATGACAATCAAAAATCGCGTGCATTAAATGAAAGTATCAACAAAAAGATGATAGACCGTATATAGCTATCTTTTTTTAAGTATGAGGCGCGTGCCTTATGTCGACATAATTTTTTCAATCAATTCTTATGTGATCAATAGTTTAAAACTTTTATATTTACGTGCGTTAGGATGTTACCTAGAAAAAATAAAAAACTTACACTGATTAAATTATTATGATTAAGTTTACTATTACCCTCGTCTTCTAAGTGTGGTTAGACCTTTGCCAAAATAGCTTAGTAGTAATAACAGAGTTATTATTATCAAGATAGGATAATTTCCCATAAGCATAAAGGGCGTGTTACCAACCCGTGCCTGTATCTCACCACGTAGTACAGTACGCTCAAACTGCGGTGCGCGTTTTACAATACGACCTTTATGGTTGATAATAGCGGTAACACCAGTATTGGTCGCTCGAATAAACCAGCGCCCGTTCTCAAGCGCGCGCATTTGTACCATTTGCAAATGTTGCAATGGTCCTGCTGAAGTGCCAAACCAAGCATCGTTAGAGACGGTCAACAAAAAGTCAGTATCGATGGCATTTTTACGCGTGGTATCTGGATAAGCTACTTCATAACAGATAGCCGTCCCTATATTGTGTCCACGCACCTTTAGCGGTGACTGCTGATCACTACCACGACTATAGCTCTTAATATCCTGACTACCGGCCAAACTTGGGAAAATATCGAGCACGCCTTCAAATGGAATATACTCTCCAAAAGGCACTAGACGCTGCTTCTTGTATAGGCCTTCCGCTTCTACACCTCGAGCAATCACGCTATTGTAAAATGGGGGATACTTATCCGTACTGGCATTGAATGCCGCTTTATCCTTATAAGGGATACCAGTTATCCATGTCGTATTGGTCGCATTGGCCATTTCTATCATTTCACTAATAAAGCCCGCAGCCTCATCCTGAAACATCGGAATAGATGATTCAGGCCACACCACCACATCACGTCCCCACTCAGTGCGCGTTAACTTCGCATAAATCTTTAGCGTTTCTAATTGATATTGCGTCAGCCACTTTATATCTTGTGAAATATTACCTTGAATCAATGACACTGACAGATCAGGT
Organism: Psychrobacter sp. Pi2-51; assembly: GCF_904846665.1. Classification (NCBI taxonomy): domain Bacteria; kingdom Pseudomonadati; phylum Pseudomonadota; class Gammaproteobacteria; order Moraxellales; family Moraxellaceae; genus Psychrobacter; species Psychrobacter sp. Pi2-51. The sequence continues at coordinate 1,869 of NZ_CAJHBP010000046.1, read as the reverse complement.
GTGCCCTTAGGTTTTGTCCATTGCGGATTGACCAGCCATAATGATGTGCTAATGGCTAATAACAGTACAGAAACGACGGCATAACTACTGCGCCGAAGCAGTAGCTCTACTAAACTTGCAGCCAATAGTATGGCAACAAAAGAGACGGCAAAAACACCAGCAACGGGTGCTAAGGACGATAACCAATACTCTTCAGTAAATGCATAACCAACAAACAGCCACGGAAAGCCTGTGAATAACCAAGTTTTTAACCATTCTTGTAGCACCCAAAGAGCAGCAAATGAAAAGGGTTGTTTGCCTACCATACGGTTAAAGACTAGTGCTAAAAATCCATGAAACAGTCCCATACCGAGACCCATCAATCCAATCATAATCAATGCGAGCCACGTTGGAGTATCGCTATAATCATGGATGGCAGTATAGAGCCAAAAGCCGCCGACGCACCATAGCCCCATACCGTAAGCTTCACCGATAATAAAAGCGCGACGACCACTCATATTTGGTACCAACAGCGCATATAAAATCGCTGGTGACACTATTGCTAGCGGCCAGAACCCATGAGGCGCTAGCGCAAATAAAAAAATAGCCCCTGCAAGCCATGCTGCTACTAGCGTAAACCATAGCGGTAATTGATTTGAGTGAGTACTCAAACGCTTTTGTAGATTAATAGTAGACAGGCGCATCGCAAATTATCCAAAATTATGAGTTTTGAATTTTTAGTCAAAATCCAAAACTCGGATAGACCTGTTAATACTACAGGCAGCATTTCAAAATGAAAACTGCTTATGATACCAGTCCGCACTGCTCAATGGATAAATTTACGTACTCCGTTTGATGGGTTATTATGCTACATTACAAAACGATATGAAGTGTTACTTGACCTTCTATAGCTCACAATATCTACAGTACATGAGAGAGCACTATGACCCCCTTAAAAATAAAATCCAGTCTTATATTCAATCGTTATCTGTCTAAGGGGTTGCGTAGTACGTTAGTATTACTTGCCGCCTCATCACTATTTGCTTGTAGCCAACCGAGTAGTGGCGTATCTGATGCAAGCACAACATCGGCATCAACTGAAGATGTAGTGACTGTTCCGAAGACAGCTGAACCAAACGTTATAAATACTCCTATGATGACATCAGTAAATAAACCAGACCTACTAAAAAACGTCTCAGCCACTGTCTATAAAGATGCCAATTGCGGCTGCTGTAAAGAATGGATAAGTCATGCAGAAGATAATGGTCTAAGTGCAACCGCGCAAGATGTTGCGGACTTAGCCGTATTTAAAGAGCGCTACAGCGTTCCAAATGAAATGCGTTCTTGCCATACTGTAGTCACTACTGATGGTTACGTCTTTGAAGGTCATGTACCCGCTAAATATATGGCGCAGTTTTTAGAAAATCCGCCAGTACAAGCTATGGGTCTTGCCGTACCTGGCATGCCTGTTGGTAGCCCAGGTATGGAGTATCAAAATAAATTCATGCCCTATCAGGTTATGCAGCTCAATAAAGACGGGACGACCCAAGTTTATGCTGATATTGAATCGGTAGAGCAGCAATTATAGTGTGTTAGCAGTTAAGAATACTTTGATTATAGTGTTAGCGTTAAAAGTAAATGAGGTAGGTATAAGACTGTTCTATTGCTTATAAAATGATTCTTCATCAAAGAATTCATTAGCTATTGCGACTTTAAAATTAAAAATAACTTTGAATTTGTAACTTTTGATGACAATGTAAGCGGATTTATCGGTTATTAACCCTTAAAATAGATAAATAACTAAGGGTTAATACAAGAATATACAGGATGTATCGAAACAATTACGTAATATTACATAAGCCAGTAGGGAATTAGCATCTATATTAATAT
>NZ_CAJHBP010000045.1:0-8593 GCF_904846665.1 Psychrobacter sp. Pi2-51 | reverse complement strand
TACCGGAAAATTATAGCGGTACGGTCTATATTTGTCCTATGCATCCAGAAGTAAGAGATGTTGAAAAAAGTGACTGCCCAATATGTGGCATGTTTCTTAAACCTGAAGACGAAGTTGCTAAAGATGATAGTCACGCTAGCTGTCATGGAAAGGATACTGATAGTAGCGGAGTAAAATCTGTTAAAGGCGGTAAATACGATAAAGTACCTGCTGATTACGATGGCACGGTATATACCTGTCCTATGCATCCTGAAGTGAGAGACGTTAGAAATAGCGGTTGTCCGATATGTGGTATGGCGCTTGAGCCCGAAACGCTTACTATCGGTGAAGAGGACACCTCAGAGCTTGACGACATGACTCGTCGTTTTTGGATATGTACCGTGTTGACTGTACCGCTATTAATATATGTGATGAGCGGTATGTTTGACTTAAACGTAGTTAATTTTAGTCAGTATGGTATCTCCTCAAAGATCTTACAATGGGCTGAGTTAGTGCTCGCGACCCCTGTAGTGCTTTGGGGCGCCGCCCCGTTTTTCGTCCGTGGCTGGCAGTCTATAAAAAGCCGCAATCTAAATATGTTTACCTTGATTGCGATAGGCGTAGGCGCTGCTTATATTTTTAGTATTGTCGCGACCTTTTTTCCCGATATTTTCCCAGACAGTTTCAGAGATGCCTCTGGTCAAGTCGGAGTCTACTATGAAGCGGCAGCGGTCATTGTGACCTTGGTGCTACTGGGTCAAGTATTAGAGCTCAAAGCTAGAAGTCAAACTTCAGGTGCGATTAGAGCTTTGCTTGAGCTCGCACCACCAACCGCAAGACGTGTCGATGAAAACGGTGAAGAAGTCGAAGTCTCGCTTGATGAGGTCGTCACTGGCGATAAGCTACGGGTTAAACCAGGTGAGAAACTACCCGTAGATGGTACAGTGATCGATGGTAATAGTAATGTTGATGAATCAATGGTGACGGGTGAGCCAATCCCTGTATCAAAAGTAGCAGGAGATACAGTGACTGGTGGTACGGTAAATGGCACCGGAACGCTATTAGTCGAAGCGGTCAATGTTGGAGCAGATTCAGTATTATCTAAAATTGTACAAATGGTTGCTGAAGCCCAGCGTAGCCGCGCACCTATACAGAAATTGGTAGATAAGGTAGCTGGGTGGTTCGTACCGATCGTGCTTATTTGCTCCGTCATTACCTTTATTGTCTGGGCGATATTCGGCCCTGAGCCCGCTATGACCTATGCTTTGGTTAACGCGATTGCGGTACTGATTATTGCTTGTCCTTGTGCCCTTGGTCTAGCGACGCCGATGTCCATTATGGTTGGTACCGGCAAAGGCGCGCAAAACGGCGTCCTCATCAAAAATGCTGAAGCGTTAGAGAGTATGGAAAAAGTCGATACCATTGTCGTCGACAAGACCGGAACACTGACCGCTGGTAAGCCCGAGCTTACCGCAATTGATGCGCAGGTAGGTCAAGATGAAGACGAGTTCCTCGCATTGGTAGCCTCAGTAGAAAGCGCTAGCGAGCATCCTTTAGCAGAAGCTATCGTTAGAGCAGCTCAAGAAAGATCACTCATTATTCCTAAAGCTACTGACTTTAATTCGACTACTGGCGAAGGCGTACAAGCCGTGGTCGATGGTAAGAAAGTCGCTATTGGTAACTCTAAGCTTATGGAAAGCCTAAATAGTTTTGATAATGAGCTGTCCACTAAAGCTGATGTCCGTAGAAAAGACGGTGAAACGGTAATGTTTGTGGCTATAGACGGTAAAGCTGCTGGTATTATTTCAGTTGCTGACCCTATTAAACCAAGCACTAAAGAGGCTATTTCACTGCTTCACGACGCAGGTTTAAAAGTTGTGATGCTAACCGGTGACAACGAAAAAACCGCGCAGGCAGTCGCCAATAAACTAGGTATTGATGAAGTTCATGCGGATGTCTCACCAGAGGATAAAAACCGTATCGTCAAAGAAATGCAAGACAGCGGTAAATTGGTCGCTATGGCGGGTGATGGTATCAACGACGCACCAGCGCTAGCGCAAGCTAATGTTGGTATCGCTATGGGAACCGGTACCGATGTGGCGATGGAGAGTGCGGGCATTACCCTGCTAAAAGGTGATTTAATGGGCATTGCCAAAGCTTATAAGCTTAGCCACGCCACCATGCGCAATATCAGACAGAATCTGTTTTTTGCCTTTATCTACAATGCACTTGGTGTTCCTATTGCCGCAGGTGTGCTCTATCCCATATTTGGGCTTCTGCTCAGTCCGATGATAGCAGCGGCAGCGATGAGCTTGTCGTCATTCTCGGTGATTGCTAACGCGCTGCGATTGCGCCGTTTGAAACTATAATTCTGGTACGGTAAAAAGTGTTCTAAAGCACACTGACACATACTGGTCTAAACAAGATCACAAAATATAAGGATACCGTTATGGGCAGCTTTTCTATTACACATTGGCTGATTTTATTGGTCGTAGTGGTGGTCGTATTTGGTACTGCCAAGCTTAAAAATGCAGGTAAAGATTTAGGCGGTGCGGTGAAGGGTTTTAAAGAAGCGGTCAAAGATGAAGAACCTGAGAATGCTCGCAAAAATCATGTGCTTAGCCATGAAAATAGTACGCCAGCTGCAAGTAATGATTTAAATACGCGTGTAGGTAATCAGGCTGATGATATGGAAATCAGCCCTATTTCCACTGATGACCAGCCTAAAGTATGAAGCGCGCCGCTTATAAATAGCGGCACTAAGTAGTCTATTAATATATGTGACTGTTATGTTTGATATTGGGTTTTCCGAATTACTCTTGTTTGGCGTCATTGCTTTAATCGTATTGGGCCCAGAAAAACTGCCGCAAGCCGCACGTACCGCTGGGCAATGGTATGCCAAATTGCGTCGCACGATTTCAACCTTACAGTCTGATATAGAGTCTGAGCTTGATTTGGCTGAGACACGAAAACAGATGCAAGATGAGCTGGCAAAGATTCGTCAGACTGAGACAGACATGCGGCGTGAGTTAGCCGAGATGCGCGGTAGTATGGATAAGTTTGAAAACTCGCAAAACCAAAGCTTAGATACTTCCTATCAGTCAAACACTCCTCAGCAGCAAAATCATCAGCCAGATACTTCCTCTTCTTCAGCTATAGAGAAGGGGGATAAATGAGCTTATTTAAACGGCAAAAAAGTCGACAAGAAAAAATAACAGATATAGAGTTTGAGGCGCCAACAGATACAACACAGAATAGTGAGTCTGGAGATACGTTAGGTACGCTTGGCGATATGCCTATTACCGGACATTTAATCGAGCTGCGTACGCACTTAATAAGAATATGCGTGGTCGTCTTAATTATATTCTTAGTATTGGTGGGATTTTCACGCGAGCTTTATAATCTTTTATCAGACCCATTAGTGGCGCAGTTACCCATCAATTCGACCATGATTGCCACTGATATTACCTCGAACTTTATGGCACCTATTCGCTTGACGATTTTCGTTGCTGCATTTGTAGTGATGCCGTATATTCTGTATCAAATTTGGTCATTTATAGCGCCTGGATTATATAAAAAAGAGAAAAAAATCACTATTCCAGTGCTGATATCTTCGATATTCCTATTTTATTCTGGTGTCGCTTTTGCCTACTTTGTGGTACTCAAAGGCGTATTGAAGTTCTTTATTTTATTCGCTCCGCAAAACGTTATACCTATGACCGATATCGACAGTTATTTAAGCTTTGCGCTAAAGTTATTTATGGTATTTGGACTCACTTTTGAGATTCCAGTGGTTACTTTATTATTGATAATGGTCGGTATCATATCCACTCAGAGTCTAGAGAGTAAGCGCCGATATATCATCGTCGGTTGTTTTGCTGTGTCAGCGGTAGTCACACCGCCCGATGGGGTGTCAATGCTATTGCTCGCGATTCCAATGTGGCTACTGTTCGAGTTAGGTTTGTTTTTAGCGAAAGTACTCATTAAAGAAGAGCGTAAAACCGTATAACCTTGCAAAGTAGCTAATTTATAAACTAGATATATTGCAAATTAAGTATCTTGCAAAATGACTATTTCGTAAAGTAACTATAAAAATAACCTTATCTTAAACATTTAAGACACTTTTTTTATTTTGGCTGTCCCCTAAACCCTATCAGTACATTCAACTTAGTAATGAGATTTAAATGGAATCCCTAATTAATAATAAAAACAAAACGAATGATAATCTGGCAAATCAGCTTAATCAAGAGTGCTATTGCCGTACTTTAGATCGTAAAGCGCTTAATAACAGCCTGCAAGATCAATTAGTAAACACAAGAGATAATCCACTAGGAGCCAATGAGCTTAATAAGCTGTTTTCAGCGACACCGGTGTTCGTCCCTAAGACAGAGATAGAAGCAATGGTGCGAATCATCGCAGCTATTGAGTCGACTGCTAGACTACCGTCATATCAACAGCAAGTACTGTCGTGGGCACCCAATATCGCGGCTTTCGATCCGGGGCCAATAGGGGCCTTTATGGGTTATGACTTTCACTTAGGGAGCGATGACCCCAAGCTTATTGAGATCAATACCAATGCTGGAGGCGCATTTTTAAACGTAGCACTTGCCCGCGCACAAAAACACTGCTGTCGCCCCTCAGAGCAAAGTGTTGCTACTACTAAAATGCTTGATGGGTTTGAAGAAGCGGTCGCTAATATGTTCATACAAGAATGGCAGCGACAATCGGCAACTAGCATGCCCAATCGCATTGCTATTGTGGATAATGAGCCCAAAAGCCAGTTCATGTATTTGGAGTTTCAGCTGGCCTGCCAACTACTTCAAGCTAAAGGCATTGATACCGTTATACTCGATCCGTCTGAGCTTAACTATGCTGATGGTGTACTGACAGCTCATAGCAAGCCCATTGATATGATCTATAATCGGTTAGTCGATTTCGCCTTTGAAAACCCCAACCACGCCGTGCTTAAAAGTGCCTATTTAGAGGGTGCGGTAGTAGTAACCCCCAATCCGCATGCCCATGCTATATTCGCTAATAAGCGCAACCTGACTTTACTATCCGATACGCAAACTTTGCAGTCGTGGGGACTAGGTGATGATGATGCAGAATATCTAAAAAAGTCAGTACCAACTACCAGAATGGTTACAAAAGAGGATGCAGCAGAATTATGGCGTACTCGGAGACAATTGTTTTTTAAGCCAGTAGCTGGTTATGGTAGTAAGGGCGTTTACCGTGGCAGCAAGATTACCCGCCGCGTATTCGAGACTATTTTAGATGAAAGCTATATTGCGCAGACCTTTATCCCTGCTACAGAGCGATCAATAAAGATTGATGATGTGGTGACGACTAGAAAGGTAGATATACGTCTTTATACCTATGCAGGACAGCTGCTACTAACTGCTGGGCGTATCTATCAAGGCCAAGCGACTAACTTTCGCACACCAGGGGGTGGCTTTGCGCCTGTTTTTCAAGTCTGAACATAGCATGAACATGTAGCTTTGGCTTCTTAAGTAACGTTTACTAGTTTAATTATTCTGCATACCAACTTATCAATAAAACATCATGCTGAATTGGAAAGATGATGATCCAAACCGTTATCCACTACTTCCTGCATTTTGGCATGCCGTTGATTATTGCCTATACTTTTTTTCGTGATGATTACAAACGAGTATATTTGATTCTTTTAGCAACCATGCTGGTAGATTTAGATCACTTGCTAGCAACACCTGTTTTCTTACCTGATCGCTGTAGTATTAATTTTCATCCATTACATACTTACTATGCAATGGCAGTTTATGCGGCTATGCTATTTCTACCAAAGCCCTATAGAATAATTGGTCTAGGATTGTTACTACATATGCTGACTGATTCAAATGACTGCGTAATGACCTATCTGAATAGACTCTAGTGCTTATGCGTAGTCGTTAGCTATAGTGAAAAAATTATACAGGATTAGTTAAAATAAATAGGGTAATCTTCCTTTAATGTCGTTCCTTCCTCAAAAAGGATAAAAAGTGATTCTGGCAATTATAATGGCAGCGATTCTAATCGCTGTCTGCACAGCAATACATTATGGCGTATTAAAATTCTCGTCACAGTTTGTGACGCCGTCGCGCCATCCGGGACACTGCCTTGGGGTCGCAGTTGCCTCAATCGTGCTGGCTCATATCCTTGAGGCACTGCTTTATGCGACTGGCTTTTGGGTTGCTGTGCATAACTTTCAGGTTGGTGACCTCGTCTCGTCCTCATCCAACGGCAGTGCCTCCCTTACCTTTATGGACTACTTTTACTTCTCGCTAGTTAACTACACAACGCTTGGGCGAGGTGACCTCATGCCTAACGGACATCTTCGATTTATGACCGCGATGGAGGCCTTCCATGGTTTCCTACTGATTACAATGTCCGGAACCTTTGTGCTGCAGATCATGAATGGTAAAAAAACCCTTGCAAATTAGCTAAAGACTATTTAGCTAAAGACTATCTCGACTATGTGTAGCATAGGGCTGCATAAACCTATGTCAGGATACTAACGTTATTCTGGCATAAGAAAAATAGTTCAAGTTGTTATAAGGAATAAAGCTATGAATCCAAACAATAATAACTACCATCAGGACATTCATCAGTCTGATACTTCTAATAAAACATTAAATACTAATGACAACTGGATTGAGAAAATATGGGCGTGGGCAGATGAGTTTGAGCTCAAGCATTCTGAAATTCCTCGTAATAAAGAATCACTGTTAGCCCTAAAAAAGCTAGAGATCTTAGAGCCTGAACATGATGAGCAACACTCAAAAGACGTCTATAGAATAGCCTATCTACCCGATGAGCTTACCAACCTTACAAATCTAGTAGATATAACTATCAGTGGCATATGTTCAAGTCATTTACTGCCCAATATCGGTAAGCTCACTAATCTAACCAAACTGTCTATTAGTCACTCTAAACTTGTCGCATTACCTGAGAGCATCGGGCAACTGAGTTATCTTACTGAACTCTTTATTGATCAAAGTGAACTCGAAGCGCTACCTGATAGTATTGGACAACTTCATAACCTTACTAAGATGTTCATTGGTCGCTGTCAGATTCAATGTTTACCTGACAGCATTGGACAGCTTACTAAGCTTACGGTACTTGATATAGTTCACTGTGAGATTGAAGAACTGCCTGACAGCATAGGGCAGCTTATTAACCTCGCTAAGCTTTTTATTAGTTATTGCCCGCTCAAGCACTTGCCTGACAGCATAGGGCAACTCAAAAATTTAAATGACCTTGATCTTATTAACTGTGATCTCAAAGACCTACCTAGTAGTATTGGACAGCTTACCAACCTCAACAAGCTTTATATTAATCGTTGTCGTATTAAAGAGTTGCCCGCCAGCGTTGGACAACTGAGCAGTCTTACAGAGCTTTTTATTACTCATTGTGAGCTTGAAGAGCTACCTGATAGCATAGGCCAGCTTTTGAGCTTAACTCACCTTGACCTGCTTCACCTTGAACTAACGGAGCTACCCGATAGCTTTGGACACCTCATTAACCTTGCTGAGCTTAATATTATCAACTGTAAACTTAAAGTATTGCCTGATAGCATCGGACAGCTCGTTAACTTAACTAAGCTCAATTTTAATCACTCTAAGCTTGAAGTCCTACCTGATAGCATAGGGCAGCTTATTAGCTTAACTGAGCTTTTTATTAGTCATGGCAAGTTTGACAAGCTACCTGATAGCGTAGGTCAACTTACTAATCTAGAGAAGCTTTATATTAACCATTGTAGCCTCAAAGAGCTGCCTGAAATCATAGGGCAACTTAAGAGTCTGACTGAGTTTTTTATCAGTTATTGTAAATTGGGCAAGCTACCTAATAGTATTGGTGAGCTTAATAATCTTGTTAAGCTTGAGCTTGTTTATTGTAATCTTAGAAACCTGCCAGATAGTTTTACACAGCTGAATAGTTTGAGATGTATCAATCTTACTGGTAATCCTCTTGATAGGCTTTCTCCGAGGGTGAAATGTTATTTACGTTCTATTGATACAGTCTACGGTTGGGATAAACAATCATACTCTTAGCGGTTGTGCGATATTCACATCATACTCTTAGCAAACTTCAAACCCCGATATTAATAGCGTCACCCAAGAAAAGTGAATTTCGTACTCCAGCCCTTTACACTGTATAGAGAATAGCATATAGAGCTTTTCCGACTTGTCAGAGCAAGATTTTTCTATGGTATATGCAGATATTGATGATATTTTAAACACCATAATTTTGAGGGACTTACCACCTAATAAGTTATAGTTTCAATAAGAACTTGACCTACTTTAGCGTTAACTATTTCTAGTATCGATCTCAATTTTCAGCATAGCTCAAACTGACTACATCAGTATATTTATACCGACTCTAATGCTTGCTGGCATGCTTGAGCTAAATAAGGGTCAACACTGTCCTGTTTGAGCAGCCATTTAATATAGCCAGTACCTTCAGAGCTCGCAGCTAAATCTGCAATAGCCTCACCCTTATGCTTACCAAAACTTAAGTGTGTGTGTAGTGGCATAATTAAATCGGACCACGCTTAAGAGGTTATACTAACCCAAAAGAAGGAACATAGTATGACTAGCAA
>NZ_CAJHBP010000044.1:0-8731 GCF_904846665.1 Psychrobacter sp. Pi2-51 | reverse complement strand
ATGATATATTTAGTAAATATACACAAAAAAATATTCTGTAGTGCTTAATATAGACTTCAATTCTAAATATAATAATAATAAGGCAAGATTATGATAAAAAAGACTTGCAAAGTCTGAGAAACTTGCTAAAATGCTCAACCTAAATAGGCGTATAGCTCAGTTGGTTAGAGCGCTACCTTGACATGGTAGAGGTCAGCAGTTCGAGTCTGCTTATGCCTACCAAATATTTAGAAAGCCCCAGTCTAACGATTGGGGCTTTTTTTGTCTGAAAAATATGGGCTGTAGCGGGAAACTCTTGCTTATATAAACTCATGGTCATGATTATGCAATCAGCTTTAAATCATTTGAAAAAGCGACGGTGACCAAAACGTGAGCGACCCTTAAAAACTATTAAAATTAAAAGCCTCTTTTCGACCTCCACTTCAAACTCTAGGCTAGTGACCTCTGCTGTCAAATCTGTACAAGTAAACTTGAAAGATTATCGTTTTAAAAAGTCTAGGTCACTGTTTGTTTTTATTAAGGTATACTTTTTTATACACCATGGGCACTTTTATAGGTTCGACTAAATAGTATACCGATACTGTCCCTTATTGCTCCATCCATGGGTCAAAGTGCTGCACCTATTCAATGAAACCAAAAACAGAGCAAGAGGAAGCAATGAAAGAGATTAATGGAAAGCGGTTATCCTATCTTTATGAGGCTGTGACTATGGGTACGATCCGGGCTGCAGCAGATAAGCTAGATATTGCTCCCTCGGCCATCAGCCGACAAATATCTCTGTTAGAAAAAGAGTTAGCATGCATTCTTATTGAACGGCACCGAAAAGGAGTAACACCAACAGAAGCTGGTAGTATTCTCTTACAGTTTTATCGGGAATCAGTCTCAGCTGAAGAGACTTGTGTTTCCAAATTACAGTCGTTGTTGGGATTACAGCGGGGTCACATAAAGTTAGCAATGGGTGATGGTTTTGTTGGGGACTTAATGTTGGGCCCATTATCTGAGTTTGCCTGTCTATATCCGGAGCTAACACTTTCGATCAGTACTGGTGGATCAAATGAGGTGATTCGTCAGGTTGAGGAAGATGAAGCGCATATCGGGCTAGTATTCCATCCCAGCAGTCATCCGCGCATCCGCTCACAGGTTATCAGTTGTCAGCCAATGTATATTATTGTTTCGCCCGACCACCCGTTAGCCGATCGAAGTAAGCCTATGCAGTTGAAGGAGCTTTTGGAATATCCAGTGGGGCTAGCTGAAAGTCGTTTTGGCGTGCGTCAGTTACTAGCAATGGCCGAATTTCAACAAAAAATTCGATTTGACCCTATCCTAACCACTGACTCATTCACTGTGCTAAAGAATTTTGCTCGCTCAAATATGGGTTTTACCTTTCTACCGTATTTTGTAGTGTCCAAAGAAGTGAAAGACGGACATTTGATAGCAATCCCTATAGACAATACGCTACTGTCAAGCGGTGAAGCTCATATCGTCACTCGGTTGGGTCGTCATCTATCCCAAGGCCCGCATGAATTACTACAGCATATGAAGTCATGGATGAAAGCTTTGTAAACGGGCTGCACACCAGCAACGTTGAGTTGCTGGACGCTGTTTTGAAATAGCTGTTAACGTCGAACTGAACGGCTTCGCGCCTTTTACAGCATAGCCTGGGCTATCATGGCAGAACCCAAAAAAGTGCCAGTGAAAGTAAGCAGCGCAACCACTGCGATTTTAAATCCAGATTTTTTAAACAAAGTCACCTCCATCTGAGAGATTGCAAACCCTGCATAGGCAAGCACAGGCGTAATGAGTTGTAATACGCCAAGCTTTTCTGTTTCTACTAAGACATATTCGCTCATTGGAAACTGTGGCAAAGATATCAAAATGGCCACAATTGATATCCAAGCAATAGCAGGGACATTGACAGGAATAATCTCCTTTAATAAAACGCCAGCGATACAACAAGCAAACAGAATCAACATGGCAGGTAGAGCAGAAATTGGATCAACACCTTGCCCTACCCAATTGCTTAGCAATAGAACGATACAGATAACCGCTAACAGAGATAAAGACTGCTTTACTGATAAAATAGATTGCTCTGGTACCTTTAAACCAAAACCTTTTTGTGTGGCAGTACTGATATCAGTATTCTTCTTAAATTTGTTAATAACTTTATATAAAAACTCTGTGAATGGTAGGGCAACAAACAAACTGACGAATAGCCCTGTGGCGTAAGTTAGTAGATTAGAGGTCGCTGCAAACGCAGTAATAGTTTCCGCTTGAGCAGGTACCGTTTCTGCGAGCGCTGCTGAACAGGCACCCATCATACTACCACTACCAATACCACAAGCCATAGCGAGCGCTCGAACATCCATGATATCCATAGAAGCAATAATACCCGCCATTAATGAGAAGTAAATTGCGCCAAACAACGTACCCATTACATAGACACCCATGACACCAATACCTTCGGCGCTCTGAAGCCCATACTTATCAGCAATGAGCGCAATATTTGGTTCACGAGCAATTGAGTGAGTGGCACCAATAGCCTCCCTCCCCATTCCAAATACCAATACCGCAACGGGTAAGGCGATAAGAGCAGTCATTACATTGCCCAACTCTTGTAGCAAAAGGGCGGGACCTGCGGCTATGATTTCTTCGACCTTAGGACCGACACCAACACCAAATTTTGCAATGAATGGCATGATACTCAAAAGGACGGCGTAGCTTGCAAATTTTGCTCGGTCTCTAGAAATTACCGCTTTCATTGAAGGTATAACGTTGGGATTCAATAGTAGTGTAAATATGAATGCATATAGCAAAGGCAGTAAGACTAGTGTACCAATACCAATAGGTATCTTAATGATCCCTATCCATTCTGCAAATAGCGATGTAATAATTACTAGTAAATGCAGCTTCCAATCAAATAAGTGCTTCGTCATTGTACTTGATAGTATAGTGGTATTATTCATAGCAGTTCCTTTTGCATTTTATGATGCCTACGTTTTTTGATGATTTGGTTTATGCAGAAATTTTTGGTAGCTGAGACTCAACTAAAGAGACCCATACTTTGATTCCTGTCTCAATAGCATCGTCATTAAAATCATAAGCCGCATTGTGTAATGGTTTGGAGGGGCTATTACCATCAACACCTAACCAAAAATAAGCGCCCTTGACGACTTGACTCATAAATGAAAAATCCTCAGAAGCCATTGATGGTTCCACATCAGTATTTACGTTATCAGCACCCAGCGCGTCAGTAGCCGCCTCTTTGATGTCAAGATAGGCTTGACTGTCATTAGTGGTGACTGGATAACGAATATGGTAATCCATCTCGCCTGTGACCCCATATAAAGGCGGTAGTACGGCAACCATTTCTGTCAGCATATCCTGCATGGACTGGCGTACGTCCATATCAAAGCTACGAACCGTTCCTTTAAGAATGGCGTAATCAGGAATGACATTGGTCGTATCCCCACTATTCATCTGAGTAACGCTAATGACGCCTGATTTGAGCGGAGATATTCGACGAGAGACAATAGATTGAATATTAGTAATCAATGCTGCGCCTGCTGCTATAGGATCAGCGCCTAAATGTGGCATCGCTGCGTGAGTTCCTTTACCAGTTAAAGTAATCTCAAAGGTATCAAAAGACGCCATCATAGGTCCGTCGTTGACCGCAATCTCTCCCACAGGTAGACCTGGCCAGTTATGTAACCCGTAGACGGCATCCATAGGGAACTTATCAAACAACCCATCGTCAATCATAGCCTTTGCACCGCCTAAGACCTCTTCAGCAGGTTGAAAGATAAAATAAATGGTACCGTTAAAGTCTTTATGCTGGCTAAGATGCTTTGCCGTACCAAGCAAAACTGACGTGTGACCATCATGACCACAGGCATGCATACAGTTCTCGTGAGTGGATTTATAATCAATATCGTTTTGCTCTTTTATTGGTAGCGCATCAATATCAGCTCGTATGCCAATAGTAGGACCTGAGCCGTTCTTTAGAACACCGACAACGCCCGTGCCGCCCAATCCTTGATGCACTTCCATCCCAAAGCTCTGTAATTTATCAACAATAAATGATGAGGTCTTGAACTCTTTAAAGCCCAGCTCTGGTTGACTATGGATTTGCTGACGCCACTGCTTTACTTCACCTAGTAGGGTTTCGTTAATTAACATGTGTTTTCTCCTTACGTACTATTGAATTGAGTAACCAAATTGGATAGCGGAGTCTTTTGCTGTTTCGACCCAGACACTTTTGGTCTGTGTATATTCGAGTAAACCTTCGTAGCCACTCGATCGACCATAGCCACTCTCACCAAAACCACCAAATGGCGACATGACGTTGATTGATTTATAGCTATTTACCCAGAATGTTCCAGCATTTACTTGAGCGGCCATCCGATGCGCGCGGCCGACATCAGCCGTCCAAACAGCGCCCGCTAAACCAAAACGACTGTCGTTTGCTATCGCTACCGCTTCTTCTTCTTCATCGAATGAAATAACAGAAACCACAGGTCCAAAAATTTCTTCCTGCGCGACTCGCATATCATTTTTCACATTGGCCAAAACGGTTGGCTGATAAAAGTAACCGTTTCCACCGCCACAAATAGCACCTGCCTTTCCGCCTGCGGCAACAACCGCACCTTCAGCAATACCGTCCGATACTAACGAGTGTACGTGGTCAAACTGTTTTTGATTATTGATCGGTCCCACCATCGTGCCTTCATGCCATGGCAAACCCACGGGCAACTTACTCGCGGCCGAGGCAACCCGATCCAACACTTCTTTATAGATATGACGATGGACCAATAACCGAGCACCCGATACACAGCTCTGTCCAGCAGCAGAAAATACCGCAGCTTGCGCGCCCACTACCGCGCGATCCAGATCAGCATCTGGAAAAATTATATTGGCTGACTTACCACCCAGCTCCAATACGCAAGGGATGACACGTTGCGCAGATGCCGAAGCAATGAGCGCGCCAGTCTTCGGTGAGCCAACAAAAATCACTTTTTTAGTTGCCGGATGAGCAATGGCAGCAGATCCTGTGGTGTGTCCCAGCCCATTAATGACATTGACCAAACCACACGGGATACCTGCTTGCTCAAGAATTTTAACGAGTGCTGTTGAGCTTAGTGGGGTTAATTCAGATGGCTTTAGTAAGACGGCATTGCCGGCGCAGATGGCTGGCGCGATTTGCCAGCCTCCAGTAAATACAGGTGCATTCCAAGGGGTGATTTGAGTGACGACACCATAAGGCTCATGGCGAGTGTAGTTCAAGTGGCTTGTGGGTACGGGGATAACTTGCCCCATAATTTTGTCACACCAGCCAGCATAGTATTCAAACATCTCTGCAACTTTTGCCACCTCAACCCGGCAATCACGAATAGGCTTGCCTGCAGAGATACACTCTAAGCGTGCCAAAGGTTCTGCGGCTTCGCGTATTTTCATGCCGCACTTCCACATTAACTGACCTCGTGCACTGGCAATCATTGACCACCATACTTTTTGAGCTTTCATAGCGGCATCAGCGGCATCAGCAACAATACTTTTTCCCGCATCACGATAGGTTAAGAATACCTGACCCGTTGCTGGGTTAGTCAGATCGATGTTGTCTCCATTACCTGTAACTAATTCTCCATCAATCCAGCTGCCAAATTCAGAAGTACCTAATAGTTCATTAAGTAATATGTCAACTTGCTGCTCGCCATTTCCTTCTACGATAAAACTCATAACCTACTCTCCCAAGCCGGCATTTCTTACAATGCAGTTAAAATCATCCTGATCAGGTATGTTTGCTTCACTCTGCGACCAAATCTCAGCTACCTGCTGCGCCAAAGGCAACTCTAATCCCATCTCACCAATCATATTTTTTGCCAGACGTACGTCTTTACGCATCAGCTGCATCGTAAAACCGGAATCAAAACTTTGGTTGAGAATCCAACGAGGGAAATTAACTTCACTAATTGCACTACGACCTGAGCCGGCATTCAAACCAGCAATAAGGTCTGCAGGATCAAGGCCTGCCTTGGTGCCCAAAGCTACTGCTTCGGCAGTGGTCACGAGATGTGCGGCACATAGCAGATTATTAATGAGCTTAGCGGCATGTCCATTGCCAGACTTGCCCATGTAGACCACTTTTGAGCTTAGCGCATCCAGATACAACTGAGCACGTTCAAGGGAGTTGCGTTCACCTCCAACAAGCATCACCATAGTACCGGCTTCAGCACCCGCCGGACCGCCACTGACAGGACAGTCCAATAACTGATGGCCTAACTGATCCAGCTCTATCGCGAGTACCCGCGTCACCTCTGGTTCTGAGGTAGAAGTATCAATGATTAGAGTATTAGGCTGAGCGCAGTCAATAATGCCACCTTTACCTTTAACAACTGCTTGTACATGCTTTGCCATTGGCAAAGATAGAATGATGACGTTAGATTCGGTACAAAGCGCTTTAATATCTGCAACCACATTCACGCCCACTTCTTTGGCAGCTTGGCGTTGGGTTTCTCCTATGTCCGTGCCAAATACTTTAAAACCTTTGCGAAGCAAAGACTGAGCCATACCACTGCCCATACGGCCTAAACCGACAATACCTATATTTCCATTAGTCATGTCTATTCCTTTAGTCTTGTGTTTTCTGTCAGTCTTATTATGACTAATAAACCATTAAGAATAATCACAACAAATAACCTTTTGCGTTCTAAAAAAGGCAACACTAGCGTAAGAAACTAGATAGGTTTCTCTTGACTTCATTTTGTTATTTGTAGAGACTGGTAAGATGTTACTAAAATAGCTATAGCGAGCTTATAGCAGACATAACCGATTGATGACTTAGTTTTGGGAACGTTGTCATTTCGGTCTTGGTGGGCGGAGTTTTACATGGATGAATACTGCGACCGAATACAAGGTCCAGATAGTTGCTAGGTCGTTTGCTATATAGTTCACCCGTTAACTAGTAATGACAAACCTTGAGTAGTGTGGTGGTACGATGTAATGATGAAAAATCTTAATGATAGAACATAACCCTTAGTTGCGGTTGTATTCAAGGAGATGTTGTGGATCGTCCATATGGTGAGTATTTTGTCCAGCGTATGGACGATCCACAACGTTTATTGGGGCAAACGCAGGTTGTGACAATTTGGGAAAATAATCGAAGTCGACAGAAACCAATCTTCAAGACTCACGACTTACTGGTCGATTTTCATAAAAGTAATTGGCGTTACAACTCGTTTGTTAAAGCTGATTGGAATTCAAGTATCCACCGATATATATTCACTTCAATATATGAGAGACTTGAATCCTTTAATCAAATTTGAGCCTCATTATAGTGAAGAGTTAGTTTTTGAGCATAATTAAGTACTTTTATTCATATTATATTTCGATAGGGGATCACTATCTCATAGCTCGTACTACGTCCTGAAGCCTAAGATTTTTTAGCACGCTCTTCTTTATCAAATCATTAACATCTCGTAGTAACTAATACCCTCATCACTGTAGAAAAAAGGCTAAATCATAATCTACTTTTTATTCCTAAAATGCCACATATTAAATACTACCTTCAACTGTATAGTCTCCCGATGTCGAAAGTAACAGTTGGTCCTCCTATCACATTCTGCTAAATACCAAGCGACAGAAAACTCTAACTACTTATTACTCAATGAATCATTCTCACTATTTTCGGTCTAATTTGACAACTGAGCTATGCTGAAAAAACCGTACACCTAAACTTGGTAAACTAAGCGTATTAATCGGAGTTCACCATGACCAAGAAATTAAGAACCTACGGTGACGAATTTAGAGCTGAAGCTGTTGAAAGGACAGCAGACAACAACGGCAATATTTCAGCGACTGCAAAACAGCTTGGCATAGCCATGCAGACTTTCTCTAACTGGCACAGTAAAGCCAACCAAGGCAAGCTTGTCGGCATAGAACAATATGATCCTGAACTTATGACGGCTCTTCAAGAAATAAAGCAGCTCAAGCAACAACTTAAAGTTGCCGAAGAGGAACGTTAAGAAACAGTCTAGTAGACTGTTTTAGTGACGCAAGACGTAGGTGACAACTAGTAAGGTACGCCTTTATTAAAGACAATCAGCAGATATTTAACATCACCACTGACTCAAATCATAACAAGCTAGTTTATCCAAACGTGCTGGATCAAAAGTTTGACGCCAGTCGACCTAATGAATCTTGGGTCAGTGACATAACTTATATCTGGACGAATGAGGGCTGGCTGTACTTGGCTGGTGTTAAAGACTTATATACCAAAGAGCTCGTCGGCTACGCTATAAGTAAGCGCATGACCGCTGATTTAGTTTGCCGTGCATTGAACATGGCAATCAAGAACAAGAGACCAGACCAAGGGCTAATAATCCACTCTGACAGGGGCAGCCAGTATTGCAGTCATGCCTACCACAAGATTATCAAACAGCATCAATTTACAGGCTCCTTGAGTGGTAAGGGCAACTGCTTTGATAACGCTCCGATAGAAAGCTTCTGGGTACATTGAAGAATGAGCTTGTGTATCACCAGAACTATAAAACAAGGTTTGCAGCGATCAATGATATCATCGGCTATATCGAGCTGTACTACATGAGGAGCGATTAGCGAAATAAAAAGCCAGATACTTGCAGTATTTGGCTTTTTATAAGGCTCTGTCCCATCCTAGAATGAGTTGATATATTTTAGGCGATATTATGTCAAACCTAGAGAGTAACAGAGCTAAGCG
>NZ_CAJHBP010000043.1:0-9966 GCF_904846665.1 Psychrobacter sp. Pi2-51 | reverse complement strand
ACACTCAAATAGCATGAATTTTGTCCATTAGCGACTACCTTCTAATCTCTAGCATGAATTTTGTCCATTACACCTAAAATTACGAAACTGTAGATAAATAACCTTGACTCTAAAGCCACTATAGGGTTCATAATATCATTATTCAAAGGGTAAATTATTATGAAATATCATATTGAAGGTATGGACTGTGCCAGTTGCATCGGCAAGATTGAAACAGCTTTGAAACGTATGCCTGGGGTTTCTGATGTTCAGCTGAATTTCGCTACAGAAACGCTAGAGCTAAATTTAGCCCCTGGTGCGCCGACTCAGGCTAGTGATATCGAAAAAACAATCAAAAGCCTAGGGTTCGGCATCTCTGCCAATACTGGTCAACAAACTGTATCGGCTATTGATATTGACAGCGACAATCAGATGGCTCCGCAGGATAAGCAATGGTGGCAAACTCAAAAAGGCAAACAGGTTGTTGGCCTCGGTATTTTGATGGGCAGCGCTTATGCACTGTCACTACTGTTGCCCGCTTATGGGATATGGGTGTTTGCCATCGCTGTGATTGTAGGCGTTTTTCCATTTGCGCGCAAAGCCTTAGCACTGGCTAAAACAGGTTCATTCTTTTCAATTGAAACGCTGATGTCCGTCGCCGTGCTTGGCGCACTTATCATTGGTGAAGCTGAAGAGGCCGCAGCAGTTGTCTTTTTGTTCTCAATCGGTGAACTGTTTGAGAGTATCGCTGCTGATCGCGCTCGCGCTGGCATCAGAGCCTTATCATCGCTGGTTCCGAAAAGTGCAATTTTACTTGATGCTCAAGGTGGGCAGCGTAACGTTCCAGCGACTTCATTACAAGTGAATGACCTTGTGCTGGTGCGTCCTGGAGATAGGGTATCTGCTGATGGTTCCATTGTTCAAGGTGCGTCCAGCCTTGATGATTCGCCCGTGACGGGAGAGTCTGTTCCTGTTGCCAAGACGATGGGTGACAATGTATTTGCAGGGTCAATTAACATCGATGGTGTGCTCCAAGTGCGCGTAGAAAAGACAGCCGCCGATAACACCATTTCGCGCATTATTGAGCTGGTAGAGCAAGCCCAAGCCTCCAAAGCACCCACTGCCCGTTTTATTGAGAAATTCAGTCGCTATTACACACCGGCAGTGATGGCTATTGCCGCACTAATTATTATCATTCCACCGTTAGCCATGGGTGGAGATTGGTCGACTTGGTTGTATCGCGGTCTAGCACTGTTGCTGATTGCCTGTCCCTGTGCTCTTGTACTATCAACACCCGCTGCCATCGCCTCTGGTCTTGCTGTTGGTGCGCGCCGTGGCTTGCTGATCAAAGGCGGTAGTGCTTTAGAAACTATCGGCCAAGTGAAGACGGTCGCTTTTGACAAGACAGGCACTTTAACTGAAGGCAAACCACGCGTGACCGATGTTGTTGCCTTTACACAAGAGGACTCAAGTATTCAAGGTCAGAATTCTCAAGGTCAAGATGAGATATTGGCACTTTTTGCCAGTGTGGAGACTGGTTCTAGTCACCCACTTGCTGAAGCCATTGTCAGCCATGCTGAAGCCGCTAAAGTTGTTATACCTGTGGCTTCCAAAGCTTCTGCTACTGCGGGTAAAGCGGTACACGCAACTGTCGCGGAGCGCGCGCTAGCTATCGGTTCGCCTGTTTACGCAGCCGATGAGGCATTGATTTCATCCACACAACAGGCGCAAATTGAGGCGCTGCAAAATGAGGGTAAGACCGTCTCTGTTCTTTTCGATGAGCAAAACCGTGAAGTGCTTGGATTAATCGCGCTAAGAGACGAATTACGAGACGACGCTCATGAAGGTGTGGCTCAGCTCAAAGCGATGGGTGTGCGCTCCGTCATGCTAACAGGCGACAACCGCTTAACCGCTCAAGCACTTGCCAGTAATTTAGACGTGGAATGGGAAGCTGAGCTGTTGCCTGAGGACAAACTGCGCCTGCTTAACGAGATGAAGAACAACCGCAAAATAGCGATGGTTGGTGATGGTATTAACGATGCGCCAGCGCTAGCAACTGCCGATGTTGGCATCGCGATGGGTGGTGGTACCGATGTGGCCATTGAGACGGCCGATATCGCATTATTAAAAAGTCGTGTTACGGATATGGCTCATCTCATCGCACTTTCACGTGCCACCATGCGCAACATTCATCAGAACGTCATTTTCGCTTTGGGTCTCAAAGGCGTCTTTCTGATCACGACCGTATTCGGCATTACTGGACTATGGATTGCGGTTCTAGCTGATGCTGGAGCAACAGTGCTCGTTACTCTTAATGCGTTACGTTTACTGCGCTTTAAGGGAGCGCCTCCATTGGTAAATCCGCCTAAAGTAGTTAAATAAAACCCTTCGAAATCAATTAAAAACTAGAGATAGCAGCAGATTTCGGGGGTGGGTTCTAATAATAAAAATTCCACCGCCACAGTAAACTGCAACCGCATTAGAGTAAATAAGGTTAGACCGTATGTTGATTACAGAATTGGGCTATTTTGCCTTGCTTACCGCTTTTGTATTGGCGTTATTGCAGGTAATTCTGCCAACTATTGGTGTTATTCATAACCAAGTTGCTTGGCAACGACTAGCCCCTAGCTTAGCTTGGGCACAGTTTGCCGCCATGATAACGTCATTTGGCGCTTTGATAGCAGGTTTTTATTATAATGATTTTAGCCTCAGTTACGTCGCGCAGCATTCCAATACGCTGTTGCCTTGGTACTATAAGTTATCGGCGACATGGGGCGGACACGAGGGCTCTTTGCTGCTATGGATGACCATCATGGCCACATGGTGTGCACTGGTATCATACTTTAGTCGCGGCTTGCCGTTATCAATGCGTGCGCGGGTATTAGTTATTTTGGCCGGTGTACAGTTAATGATGCTAACGATGCTGATATTTACCTCGTCACCGTTTGAGCGTACCTTACCCAATCTAGCGGTCGATGGCGCTGATTTAAATCCTGTCCTACAAGATTTCGGTCTGATTATTCATCCGCCCATGTTATATATGGGCTATGTGGGTATGGTAGTACCTTTTGCATTTTGTATGGCGGCATTGTGGGAAGGGCGTTTAGATGCTGCTTGGACACGCTGGTCACGTCCATGGGCGCTCGCGGCTTGGGGGTTTTTGACCATTGGTATTGCACTGGGCTCGTGGTGGGCCTACTACGAGCTTGGCTGGGGCGGTTGGTGGTTTTGGGATCCGGTAGAGAATGCCTCGTTTATGCCTTGGCTTGTCGGCTTAGCATTGCTGCATTCATTAGCAGTCACTGAAAAGCGCGGGGTGTTTAAAGCATGGACCATCATGCTGGCTATTTTCGCCTTTGCCTTAAGCTTGCTTGGCACGTTCCTGGTACGCTCTGGAGTCCTTACCTCAGTGCATTCGTTTGCCGCTGATCCGACGCGTGGTTTGGTTATCTTAGCTATTCTTGGCATTATCATCGGTAGTGGTCTATTAATGTTTGCCGTTCGAGGTTGGCGTTTAACCGTTGAAAGTCAATATCAGCTGATTTCACGTGAGTCCTTTTTAGTGATCAACAACGCCATCATTTTGATTGCAACCTTAGTGGTTCTGCTCGGCACCCTTTACCCTATTATCGCTGATGCCTTTGGTTTAGGACAAGTGTCCGTTGGCCCTCCTTATTTTAATGCATTATTTGTACCTTTAACGTGGCTGTTATTAATAGCTATGGGTATGGGCTCAAATATTCGCTGGAAAAAAGACACCCGTCCACTACTGGGTATAGGCATGGTCATCGCCGTTAGTAGCTTAGTATTAGCCGCCATTATTACTTACTTTGTTAATCCATCGTCTATGCTTAATATTGGTGTGACTTTAGCCGTTAGCTTTTGGGCACTGCTATGGATGGCAGTTGATTTTAAAGATAAAACTAAGAATGCGCCTAATCTTTTTAACGGTTTGCGGCAGTTGCGTCTGAGCTATTGGGGTCAACAGACTGCTCATATTGGCGTATTGGTTGCTGTCATTGGCATAGCCTTTACTAGTAGCTTGAGTACTGAGCGTGACGTAGCAATGGGTATTGGCGATACAGTCAATGTTCAAGGTTACGATTTTGAAGTAACTGAATTTTTTGAAATAAAGGGTAGTAACTTTGATGCAACGCAGGCGCAAGTCGTGGTATCCAAAAACGGTCGTGAAGTGGCGAAACTGAATCCAGAAAAGCGTACTTATATCATTAGCACTATGCCGACCACTGAGGCGGCCATTGATGCTAGCCTAATGCGCGATGTTTATGTCGCACTGGGCGAACCTATTGCCGATGGTAGTAACCAATGGGCATTAAGGATTTATGTAAAACCATTAATTCGCTGGATTTGGTTAGGGGCAATTATCATGGCTCTAGGTGGATTAATTAGCATGCTTGATAAACGATACCGCATCAAAAAAGTTAAAGCTCCATTGCTAGTTACTGGTGATCTGGCTACTGATGGAGTCAATGAGGTAGCTATTGAACAGGCAATCTCAGCATCGACGATGTCGACACTAAAGGAGAAATAAATGACTATGTCGAATAATACTCCTGAGCAAAAAAATAGCCAAAACAGTAAGCAGCGTAACCCAAAGACAATGAAAAAAAAGCAGACGAAGCTATGGTTCTTAGTTCCGCTTATCCTCTTTTTTGGTTTGGTAGTTATATTGTACATGCGCTTAGGTAAACCAACAGACATTGTGACCAATACCGCTCTTGAGCGTCCGGTTCCTACCTTTGAGCTGCCGTTATTAGCAGATACTACCCGTACTATCACCAATGATAATTTGCCGGATAAGCCGTTTTTACTTAATGTTTGGGGCTCATGGTGCCCAACTTGCGTTATTGAGCATCCGTTTTTAATGCAACTAGAAGAGCGCGGCGTTGATATCGTTGGTGTGAATTATAAGGATGAGATTGGTAATGCGCTCAGTTACTTAAACCGAGGCGGTGATCCATTTTCTATGTCTATTCAGGATTCATTGGGTCAGTTTGCTCTAGACTTAGGCATAACTGGTGCGCCCGAAACCTTTGTTGTGGATGGAGATGGCATCATTCGTCAGCATATTGTTGGTGAGGTTAATGAAGCCAATTGGCAACAGCGTGTTAAGCCGTGCCTGACCGTACTTAATGAGGCTAATAAGAACAACGATAGTCCTGATCTCATTCAGGTTGAGGAGATGTGCAAATGAACGTTATTCGAATAAGAGCTCCTCAACTAAAACCCAATATAGTTTTAAAACTAGCAAGCTTAATACTAGCGTGTCTGCTTAACATGACGGCAAACGCAGCTATTGACGTATACGATTTTGACTCACCACAGCAAGAAGCTCAGTATCGTGGATTAATAGAAGAGTTTCGCTGCCCAAAATGCCAAAATCAAAACCTTGCAGCCTCTGATGCACCGATTGCACAGGATCTAAAGCAAAAAGTCTATGATTTAATTAAAGATAGACGTAGTGATGCTGAAATACGCGTCTATATGCAAGAGCGCTACGGTGACTTTATTAGCTACAAGCCGCCTATGCGACCATCAACATGGATCCTATGGTTTTTTCCACCACTATTATTGCTCGTCTTAATTATTGGTTGGTTTTGGCAAAGTAAGCGTCGCCAAGTTGTTGCCCGTGGTCAAAGCGGCGTCACAGTGAACAGTACTGCTGCCTTGACCTCTACGGAAAAGGCTGAGCTTGATCGTCTATTATCGCAAGCTGAGAGTGTCGACCACGACATTACTAGCCTAGAGGACAAAAAATGACTCTATTTTCTACTTTTGGCTTATTTGTAACTCTAAGCTTGCTGATTGCTCTTATATTTGCGCTGATTGCTATTATGCCATGGCTACGAGCACCGCGTTTGCAGTCCAAACCAATAGACAATCAACTGCTAGATATTAATGTTGCAGTATTTCGCGAACGTTTAGCTGAGCTACAAACAGATAAAGACAGCGGTACTATTAATAATAGCCATTATCAAAATCAAAAGCTGGAGCTTGAGCGTCAGCTATTAGATGCGCAGCGTCAGATAACACCTATGGTCACCCCTGATGTCAAAAGCCGTTTAATTGTCGCAGCTTGGATCCCAATATTGGCTGCAATGGCGTATTTACTAATAGGCAATCGTACGCCCGTGTTTGATTTGTGGACAGCTGAGGACAAAGTAGGACAAGTGGCTGACGACCTATTGACAGCTAAAATTGACAAGCCGCCATCATGGGCGTTTGAAGATGGTCGTCAACTGATTAGCGCCATGCAAACCAATGTTCATCGTAATGCTGATGATCCTAATCGCTGGATGCGCCTATCCGAGCTTTTCTTATCTATGGAGGCAACTGATTCTGCGCTGGAAGCCTTATCTCGTGCCTATCGTTTAGCTCCTGAAAATGAAGAAATCGCCACCACTTATGCTCAGACTAGCTTTTTCGTTAATGAAGGTCAGTTAGACGCCAATATTCGCCGTGTATTACAAGCTATATTAGCTAAGAATCCGCAGCATGAACGGGCTCAAATGCTCATGGCAATGGGTGAGACTCGTAGTAGTAACTTTGCCCAAGCGCAAGGTTGGATTAAACGCTTACAAGGCAGCATTGTGGCCAAACCAGGTGATCATACTAAAGCTTTAGCAAGCTTAGATGAGTTAAGCAACTACGTTAGCACGCAAGAAAAGCAAGCGCTAGAAGGTATTGACGTGACAGTGAAAATTAACGCTAATTTATTACCGTTAGTGAAAGCTGATGATGTGTTGTTTGTTGCGATACGTGACGTTAAAGGAGGTCCACCGTTTGCCGCCAAACGTTTACCCATTAGTGTTATTGAGCAAGGTGAGGCCAGTATCCGCTTAAGCAATCTTGATGCGATGATGCCAGATCGCACGTTAAATTCAGCTCGTAGTGACAAAACTCAGTTAGCAGTCGTTGCTCGTATTAGTCATAGCGGTAATGCCATAGCAGAGTCAGGCGACTTATCGGGTAATCCGATAGTGATTAGTGCTGAACAGACTCAGGTTAATATTGAAATCAATCAACAGATTCCCTAATAAAAAATTATTACCGTAAGTTTCATAATACCAGAGCGGTAAGTGGAGCCGTTTTTAAAAGTGGCGCTATTAATAGTCGTATACTAAAAACATATACGTTTAACATTGTTCATTGTATAAACACAGATAAAGAAAACAACTATGACTGAATCTACCGACAGATTAGATAGTACTAAATTGAATAGCGTTGAATCGGCTAGTACTAATATTGCTGACAATAAAGTACCTATAGCTGTGAGTAGTACTCATCAATCAATTGACTCTAAAACCATGAATCATACGCCTAAAGCTATGTACGTAACCTCAGGCAACTCGATAACACCTAAAGGTAAGTTGAATAAAATGCCAAAAATGGTTGCCAATGGCAGTCGCGCTTTTATCTGGTATTTGTTGGCGATAATGGTATTAATACTTGATCAATGGACTAAGTGGTTGGCCCAAACCAAATTAGCGTTCAATGACCCCGTACCGGTCATTGAACCATTTCTCAACTGGACACTCGCTTATAACTATGGGGCAGCATTTAGCTTTTTAGCCGACGCTGGCGGTTGGCAGAAATGGTTTTTCTCAGGCTTAGCTTTTGTAATGGCTATCTTTTTAACGGTTTATTTAATCAAAGCGCCACGTGCAGCCAAGCTATTGTCCATGGGGTTAGCCTTAATGCTCGGTGGTGCGATTGGCAACTTAATCGATCGTTTAAGAATTGGTAAAGTGGTTGACTTTATCCATGTGCATTATGCTGATGTCTGGAATTATCCTATTTTCAATGTTGCAGATATAGGTGTCTGTGTCGGTGTCGCATTGATTATAATTGACATGATATTTTTAGAAAGTAAGCGTAATAAATAAGCACATTGATGCCGATTATCACAAACAAAATGAACTAGCGTCGTAGTCACTCTATACGGAAAAATACTTTTTATACTTGAGTATGTTTATAAAATGTGAACTGGAAGGTAATGTATGATTAATACAAACACTCTCTCATTCTATGTACTAAAACCCAATGCATAATTGTATGCGAGTGAACGCAGAATGATTTTGAAGTGGCTAGACGAAGACGTGACGTGCTAAGTGGTAGATGACAAAAACCAGTAATTCAAAGCTCTGTACAAAGCTATATACTTATAGGCTCAGCTCTCAAAATGAAAATGCTTCTTTGAGCAATACCTGCGGGCGTACTCGGCTCACTCTTACCGTTTGGCACGTTTATATCCGATCGTTTACTAAAAAATAATTTATAGACAAGTGGAAGTAAAGGAGCTTAGAACAAGCCCTGCTACAAACGTATTTTATTACTCAAGGTTACTTTTCTTAATTAAATCACAAGCCACCATTAAATAACATTGAGCATAAATTAATCACCATAAAATTTTAATTTAGACCCAGTATGAATAATCTAACACTCTACTCACTTTTCCAATTTATCTTACATCCTGTTGACAAACCCATCTTGTTTAAAGACCAAACAGGTTTTGTCATTGCAATGGATTTCCTATTATTCTAGGGTATAGGTTATTGATAAAAATAGCTTATATTGTATATAGCAGTATATTTTTTGAGGATATTTTTTACAGTGAGATGATAAACTATAGTGCTAAATTATGAATAATTAAAGTGGTAGGTTTTTTGTTTGAATTAAAAACAGTAGGGCTTTTTGCCGTTACTGCTCTAGCAGAGATTATAGGTTGCTATTTGCCATACTTATGGCTGAGAGAGGGTAAGTCAATATGGCTGCTTGTCCCTAGTGCGCTTAGTTTGGTTGCTTTTGTATGGCTACTGACTTTACATCCAACCGCCGTTGGCAGAGTTTATGCCGCCTACGGTGGTGTGTATGTAACAATGGCAATTCTTTGGTTATGGGCTGTTGATGGTATTCGACCAACGACATGGGACATATTAGGTACAGCAGTGGCACTTCTAGGCATGGCTATTATTATGTTTGCACCTCGCAATACATAGAATACGGTTGTTTTAACCATCACGTACTAAAAACTCCACTATGGCTGGTACATTCTCTCTAGCACTGCGGCCAGCACCAATCAGAGTGGCAGAACCTGGGCTTGCCCAGTCGCCATAACAGAGGTTATGACAAACGACGTTGGTAGAAAAAGTCAGTTTTCACTGGTTCTATTTAATCATACTCCAAGGGGACCATCTAAAAGGCATCAAAAACCGATTAATAGACGACTTAAAATAGACTGCTGTAATGGAGATGCTTATAACAGACTATTGTACGTATTTATGTTTATAAGAGCGTATCTACGAGCGTTTATCAAAGAATAAGATGCCAAGCGTGCCAAAAATGAGCTTATACAGTTTGCTACTGATCATGGTCACAAAATTGCCGCCTTCTATGTTGAAAACGAGTCAGGCGCAACTTTAATACGTCCACAGTTAATGTAACTGATTGATGACGCCCATGAAGGCAATATAATTTTGGTTGAGCAGATTGACCGCTTAGCACGTTTGAACCAAGCTGATTGGGATACTCTCAAAAGAATGCTATTAGAAAAGAAACTGGCGGTAGTATCAAAAGAGCTACCGACCTCTTATATAACTCCTCAATCTGATAGCAGCACTGAATTTATGAGCAGCGTATTACAGGCCATCAATTCGATGATGCTTGATATGCTCGCTGCTATTGCTAGAAAGAACTATGAAGATCGACGTAACCGTCAAATGCAAGGTATTGCTCGTGCTAAGGTAGAAAGCAAATATTCAGGACGTAGGAAAGATACCGAGAAGCGTAAGATTATCGCTAGCTTTCTGAAATCTGGACATAGTTATTCTGAAATACAAGCTACAGCTAAGTGCTCGCGTCAGCTGATAGCTGTTATAGCTACTCAAATACTCAAACACTCAAACACTCAAACACTCAAACACTCAAACACTCAAACACTCAAACACTCAAACACTCAAACACTCA
>NZ_CAJHBP010000042.1:0-10111 GCF_904846665.1 Psychrobacter sp. Pi2-51 | reverse complement strand
ACTTTGAATTATATCTTAAATAACAATTATCTATTTATAGATAAAGAGAATAACTATCAATTAGTTTATATCAATCACTTTTACGACATCAATTCAAATGAAAACATTCATCCAAATTCTATTAAAACTATAAGCTTCAGTTGGAAAAAGTCGCAAGAAAGCAATAAAGGTATATTAACTGAAAAAGATAGATCATAGTTTGATTGTTAAAAAAAATTTAGTATGGATTATCTATTGCGACTTTATTTCTTATATAAAAAATAGCGTTATTCGATACTAAATCAAACCATGTAGGAAGTTTGTCAGTGAAAATAAAAGGTAAAGAATACAAGCTGTCTGATATTTCACTTATTGCTTTCGTTATTATTTTATTTATATGGACTGTAGACTTAGAATCAAATAAAGAGCTTGAAATATACCAACAAGAATTGGTTGAGAAAGAAAGCTGGCTTATATCCGAACTTGATAATATTGCTAAGTTTATGAACTTCAAAGTAAGCGATCATAGTCATTCTAATAGGGATGTGTGGTACACATCCAGATATGCAAGCCCCGAGTTTGATAAGAATAGACTGTTACATTTACATAGCTTTCTTCTCAAAGAAGGCTGGGTAGATATGACTGATAAAATTGACAAAAACGATTATATAGCTAATACCTCAAGTAGATCTGATAAAACAGCCAAACGTGTCCGTATTCTATGTAAGGATAAAGCTACCATTTTTATGTATATGACCGACATGCAAAATGATTATCTTATTGATTTATTTAAAGCACGTACTTTGGTGGAGCTTGAGTACGATTACAGCTTACCTTGTTATGACTTAAATGAAAAAAAATATGAAGATCCTAGTGCTATAGAATTGAATAATTAATATTATTTCCTAGAGCTTAATAGCTATAACAATTAACAAAAGGATTTTTAATGTATCAAAAAAAATTCTATACCTTAACTCAATCTATATTGCTAGCGACAGTGCTATCCAGTGGTTTGATAGTTTCTACTTGTTCAGCGAAACCATCAAACACACCTACATCGTTAAATCACCCCTACTGAGAAATACGAATTTGGCATTGCTCAATTCAATTTCAGTAGGTGATATCAGAATCACTGGAAAATCAACTATTTCTTTAGAAGTGAGTTTAAAGATTCTTATGATACCTTTGACTTAATATCAAGAAATTAAGATCCAAACGGTACAATCTATAAAATTTCAGGAAATTGGTCGAACTATATAAGCACAACTATTAAAAAGTAATCAAGGATAAAAATTGTTTAACAAACCTAAAAAATTATTAGTTCCGTTATTTATTGGTCTGTTAACTATAACTATATTGTTGTTTCTCAATCATAAGGTTTATCAACCGCCAGTTCTAGGTAAATTAAAACTAAGGTATATCTCTAGTGAAAATTACCAATTAATCTACAAAGGTGAAAAAATTGCAGGTAAAGTTACAGCCGTTGATAGCTGGTATGTTCATGAACCTTATGTTTATGGGTCAACTACAAATTTTGAAACATCAACAGGCGACGATATTGTGTACTTCTTCATTAATGTGTGTAGCGGTAATAGTTTTGAAACAGAGAATTTCATAAAATTTAAAAGTTATTTGGATAGCAAACAAATACCAGAAAATAAAAGAAACTGGATGAGTGGTGATAATGCTATAGACATCAAAAGAGCTGAGTACTCCTCAAATATCGACTGTAATGAATACTAAAGCAACTTATTTGTATGAAAGTAAATAAATTTTTTTCAGGATTATCAAAAAGCAATGCAATGGTATTTATTAGCCGCCGACCAAGGCAATCAAGAAGCCAGTAATCGCATTGGTAGATTGGTCATGGATGATAAAATCGACGGTACAGGCATCACTATCTACAGCACCCAAGAAACTGGTCTCACATTAGGTGATATTGAAGATATGAGCCAATGATAATGATGGCTGTGTGAGCCAGTAGCTTTTAACTCATACAGCCACTAGTTTATGAAATATCTAACAACCCCATCACTCCACCAAACCATCCAAAATCATTTTCACCTCCGTCACATATTGACCCAAATCTGGCTCTAAATTAAATCCTTCTACTGGTGTGGGCAAACCTTTCTGCTTGCCCAACCTGACGATGATTGCGTTCTCTTCTGGCAACACTAATACTCTCTGACCTAAATGACCAAGCATTGCATAAAACGGAATCGGACTGTCCATATCCGTCCACACTGAATGTCCATAAACTTGCGCCTGCCCTTCTGCAAATGCACCCGCGTTTGGCGTAATCATAAAATCAACATGCGCTTTGCTAAGCAGTTGCTCACCTTGCCACTCGCCACCATTTAATAATAACTGTCCAAATTTAGCAAAATCCAGCGCACTGGCGTTTAGACAGCAATATACTTTTTCAATGCTCTCTGAGCCGTCAAGCGACCAGTAAGCGTCACCTTGCATACCAAGTGGCTGCCAAAACTTCTCTTCCAAATAGCTGGAGAGGGTATAGCCATGAGGTTCTAACGCACGCGATAGAGCAATACCAAGCATTTGCGTATCGCCTGACGAGTATTCGAATTGACCGCCACATGGCTCGACAAA
Source organism: Psychrobacter sp. Pi2-51 (assembly GCF_904846665.1). Classification (NCBI taxonomy): domain Bacteria; kingdom Pseudomonadati; phylum Pseudomonadota; class Gammaproteobacteria; order Moraxellales; family Moraxellaceae; genus Psychrobacter; species Psychrobacter sp. Pi2-51. The sequence goes on along the minus strand of NZ_CAJHBP010000042.1, from coordinate 7,522 downwards.
GTCTCGATTGACCATTTGCTTAACTAAGTCATGACCATAGTAGGATTCTGCGGTGGGGTTAATTGGAAAGTAGTAATCCTCCGTCCAATCATAGCCTGAGGTCATCGCTGATAAATCTGCGAGGGTACAGTTTTGCGCATATTGATTGTCCGCATATTCAGGCAACCACTTGGTAATCGGCTCATCAATGCTGCCGATATAGCCGTCCTCCACCGCTTTGAGATAGAGCATAGTTGTGACGGTTTTTGCCATCGAAAAGCTGTTGGTGTGCGAATCGCTACCATAACCTTGCCAGTAGTTTTCGTACAGTAGCTTGCCGTCTTTGATAATAGCAAAGGCCACCGTTTGGTCTGTATCTAAAGCATTCTGCAACGTTGTAGTGAGTTTGACTTGCTCAAAATTGGAATTTTTTTCCCATTCGATAGCATCTTTTGCGCGGATAGTCCGATTGTCAAAATCGATATAATCATCAATATTGGCAGTGGCTTCACCTTTCAAATAAGTGAGCTGTAGACCACGGAAGATATAGGCATTACCGGTCACTACTAAGCCCAAGCTGATAATAATGAGTAGCGCTAAAATAGGCAAAACGATCCATTTAAATAGGGTTTTTAACACTACCATTATAAAATCCTTTTTTATGGCGTGATTGATAGATATGAATATCGTTGATAGGATTTAATTTAGCATGGATAGGGAGGCTTGGGAGGGGGTTTTTTGAATAGTGAGTTTAGATTGTAGGCTGGGCTAAAATCCCAAATTACACGTGCTAAAATCATAATTTTTATAAAAAAGGACTTCATCCCATGAGTGCCACTAATGAAGACATTAAAGACCTCAATATTATTTCTGAAGAGATAAAAAATTTAAGAAATATTTTTAAGCGTTCTTCCGAATTGTATAAAAAGGAGTTTGATAGCGATATTGACCTTATGACAGCTCTATTACAATCACCTCAGAATGCTGCAGAACCAATTCAAAATCAAGTTCAGTTCTTTCTTTCCTCTAAAGCTCAAAGGAAACTACGTGAAATTGCTAAAAGACAGTGTTTATCGCTAGAAAACATAACAGTCAATGAATATATTTATGAAATCAGATATACACTGTATTTGCATTTGAAAAATAATGGAAGCTTTGATACGTCTGGATGCATGAAGTTGATATCAAAAGTACGTAAAAATATAGATAGAGAAGCTAAGGATATTACATACTTCTTACCCTTTAATGCACCTAGTCTCAGCCCTAAAAAAGAAATACAGATAGGTGGTGCGAAAATAATTCACAAGGATAATATTTATGCGAAAGTCAAAGATAATAGTTACTATGATTTTTTTATAAAAAACAACAACCCTGATAGTTTCAATTGTCTTCTTAGTATTACAATACCAAAATGCTCAGATAAAATGAGTGAAAGTAGAGCGCAGAATGTTGCAGCACTTATCTATGGCGTTATTAAAGTTTTTACTACCTCTTATGAGATCAAAGCTAATCAAGTAAACTTAATGAATAATCCCACCAAAAATAATATCAATCATTATATTGCCAGTAGTCGCGATGAATATTGGATTGGTGGTTCATATGCATTTGGCGAAGATTTACAAGATTTTTGGAACTATTTTGAAGAAGACTTAAAAACAGATTTAGGGTTCGTCATTAAAAAACTTATATTACGAGCAGCATCTCCTACTAATAAAGAGTATTTGGCTGACCGTCTAATTGATGCTTTTTATTGGTTCGGTGATGCTTCTAGAGACAATAATAGTAGTGCTCAAGTTGTTAAGCTAGTAACAGCAATGGAGAGACTAGTCACTATGAAAAATGAGGAAGAAAACAAAGGTATAACAGAAAATTTTTGTCGTAGAGTCTCCTGTCTGATTGCTATATATCGTGGCGAAATTGACGAGCGCTATAATGAAGCTAAAAAATTATATAAGTTACGATCAAATTTTGTTCACGGATTACAAAGTATTTACAAAACTTATGATACAGAATTAGGTTTTGACCCTTTTAAGCTTGCATATCCAGCTATACTTTCTGCATGTATAGGATTTTATAAGTTAGGCCTAGATCTGAACCCTTATGAAAAAAAGCTAAAAAATATGTATTCTGAAATATCCGAAATATGTGAAGATGAGCAATATAAAATAAATAAAGTTATAAATTCATAATAACCAAACCAAAAAAACGGCGAGATAATTAATCTCACCGCTTCTATGTTCGAACTAAGCTTTTAAATCAAACCTTAAATCGCTGCCGCAACCTCAGCACCATCACGAATCGCGCGTTTAGCATCCAGCTCAGCGGCAAGCTTGGCACCACCGATAAGATGGTATTGCGCGTCCGGTGCATCACCGACATTTGGCATCAGCTCAACCACAGACTCTTGACCGGCACAGACCACGACGCTATCGACACGGAGCAACTGAGTTTGGCCTTGATTATTGGTAATCCAAACACCTTCATTGGTGATCTTATCGTACTGCGCACCCGATACTTGGATGACACCGTGCGATTTGATATGAGCACGATGTACCCAGCCCGACGTTTTATTCAGACCACTACCCAAGCGACCTTTGGTACGCTGCATCAGATAGACTTGGCGAATAGGCTTGATGGCTTCAGGCTTAATCAGACCACCCTCAGTTTGGTAATCGGTATCAGAAGTTACGCCCCACTCTTCACGCCACTCGCTAACTGACTGTGCTTTTGGACGATAGCTTGGGTCTTTTAACAGCTCAGGGCCTAGCTCATCAAGCGGCTGACCATGCTTGGCGGTCAAATACTCACTAACATCGAAACCAATACCGCCAGCACCGATGACGGCGACGGTATCACCAACTGATTTTTCACCAGAGAGCAATTCAGCATAGCTCATCACTTGTGGCAAATCCGCACCTTCGAGCTTACCTGCGAGGCTTCTAGGCACCACACCAGTAGCGACGATGACATGGTGGAATTTGGCTTTCTCTAGCATGGCTTTATCGACTTTGGTATTGAGTTTAATCTCAACGCCTAAGTGCTCAAGCTCATTGATATAGTAGCGAATGGTCTCAAAGAATTCTTCTTTACCCGGGATGACTTTGGCGTAGTTAAACTGCCCGCCCAAGATATCTTTTGCTTCAAATAGCGTGACCTTATGACCACGTAGCGCGGCGACGTGAGCGGCTGACATGCCAGCGACACCGCCACCAATGACTGCGACCTTTCTAGGTTTTTTGGTTTTCTTATAAACCAATTCAGTCTCGTAGCAGGCTTGAGGATTGACCAGACAAGTTGAGCGTTTATTGGCAAAAGTATGATCGAGGCAAGCTTGGTTACAGGCGATACAGGTATTGATGCGATCGGCTTGACCATTTTTGGATTTATTAACCCAATGGGCATCGGCTAAGAATGGACGCGCCATTTGAATCATATCCGCCTGACCACTAGCGACAATCTCTTCAGCGGTTTCTGGCATATTGATACGGTTAGCCGCCATCATTGGGATGTTGATGTGTTTTTTAATTTCAGCGGTAAAATCAACAAACGCCGCACGCGGTACACTAGTGACAATCGTCGGAATGCGAGCTTCATGCCAGCCGATGCCCGTATTCATGATAGTCACACCCGCCTCTTCTAACGCTTTGGCAACAGTGATGACTTCGTCCATGACGTTACCGTCTTTGACCAAGTCAATCACTGATAAGCGGAATAGAATAATAAAATCTTCACCGGCAGCTTCTCGCACCGCTTTAACCACGTCAACTGCAAACTTCATACGATTTTGAATGTCACCGCCATACTCGTCCGTCCGTTTATTGACATGGCGCGATAAAAACTGATTCAGCAAATACCCTTCTGAGCCCATGATTTCGACACCATCATAACCCGCCTGCTTAGCAAGCTTTGCGCAACGGGCATAATCTTTTACCGTTTGCTCGATATTTTTAATGCTCATCTTACGCGGTTTAAATGGCGAGATTGGTGATTTTATCGGACTTGATGACACCACAAACGGTTGATAACCATAGCGTCCACTGTGCAAAATTTGCATGATGATTTTGCTGTCATACTTATGTGCTGCACGAGTGACACGCTGATGATTAATCACATCAGCTTTGGTGTTCATCGTGCCACCAACAGGCGACAACCAGCCTTCACGATTCGGCGCAATACCACCGGTAATCATCATCGCCACGCCGCCTTTGGCACGCTCTGCGAAATATGCTGCCAGTTTACCGTAATTATAAAAACGGTCTTCGAGACCTGTATGCATCGACCCCATCACTAAGCGATTTTTTAGCGTGGTAAAGCCCAAGTCTAACGGCTCAAATAAATGTGGATAGTGCTCATTGGTGCTAGCGGTCTCAATAGAATTGGCAGTGCGGCTGGCGGTCATATCATTTTCCTTATGAATGGTTTGTTGATCTAAACACAGTTTACAGTTTTACATGACTGGTATCGTAACACACCGCTATTATTATCAGCTACGCAGACGAGCGACTGATGAGTGAGCACTATATCGACAACCCTCTTTAATCGCGCAATTTTATGGTATTTGGTTAAGTAAAAACCACAAAATCAGCCTAACTTTGCCACGCCTTTGGCTATAATAAAGGCTAATTATCAATAGAAAAACCCTGAGCTATAAAAATAGCCAAACTCAAAGTACGATAAAGGACTATCTCCATGACTGACTTTCACACAGGTCTCGGCAAAACCCCTGCCAATTATCAACCGCTGACCCCCATCGATTTTATCATTCGCAGTGCACAAGTTTATCCTGACAAAACTGCGATTATCTATGATGACCTAGAGCACAATGACCTCACGCAGACTTGGCAACAGACCTACGATCGTTGCAGGCAGTTGTCGGATGGCTTACGTAAACTGGGTATTGATAAAAATGACACCGTCGCGGTCATGATGCCCAACACCCCAGCGATGGTCGAATGTGCCTTTGGCGTGCCCATGTCAGGCAGTGTACTTTGCACCTTAAATACCCGTCTCGATATCAATGCGCTTACCTTTTGCTTACAGCACTCAGAAGCCAAAGTGTTGATTTTAGACAGTGAGTTTGCTGATTATGCTGAGATTATCGATGAGACTTTTCCTAACCTAATCGTCATTCATGCGACAGACAACGCTATCGATGTCGAGCGCTTTGGAAAAATGAGCTATGAAGCATTGATTGCCAGCTCAGACAGCTTAGATAATTGGGAAAAGCCAGCAGATGAATGGGATGCAATTGCCTTAAACTATACGTCTGGCACGACGGGCAAGCCCAAAGGCGTGGTCTATCATCATCGCGGTGCGACCCTCAATGCGGTCTCTAATATTTTAGATTGGGACATGCCAAAGCACCCAATGTATCTGTGGACACTGCCATTATTTCACTGCAATGGCTGGTGCTTTCCGTGGACGATCGCTGAGCGCGCTGGGGTCAATGTCTGCTTGCGGAACATTGATGCTGATTTGATATTGCAGTTGATTGCCAAACATCAAGTCAGCCATTATTGTTCAGCGCCTGTGGTGCACAATATGATTGCGGGCGGCAAACCTGAATATAAAGAAGCCATCACTCATACGGTCAAAGGCTGGGTCGCTGGTGCGCCGCCATCTGAGACCATGCTCGCAGCCATGGAAGCGATGGGCTTTCACATCTCCCACGTTTATGGTCTCACTGAAGTCTATGGGCCCGTCACCGTCTGCGCAGAACAAGAAGAATGGGATACGCTTGATGTCGCTGGCCGCGCGCAGAAAAAATCCCGTCAAGGGGTGACGTCACATTTGATGACGGGATTTGACGTGTTCAAACAAGGCACGACTGAACCCGTTGCCGCTGATGGTGAGGAAATGGGCGAGCTGGCACTGCGCGGTAACATGGTCATGAAAGGCTATCTAAAAAGCCGTAAAGCGACCGAAGAAGCCTTTGCTGATGGCTGGTTCCGTACCGGTGATTTGGGCGTCAAATATCCTGATGGCTATATCAAAATCATGGATCGACTCAAAGACATCATCATCTCAGGCGGGGAAAACATCTCTAGCATCGAAGTCGAAAACGTCTTATATAAAATGCCTGAAATCCAAAGCTGTGCTGTCGTCGCCGCGCCACATGATAAATGGGGTGAAGTCCCCGTCGCTTTTATCGAAATCCATGAAGGTAGCACCTTGCAGCGCGATACCGTCATGGAACATTGCAAGCAGCATTTAGCGGGCTTTAAAGTGCCCAAATATATTGTTTTTGCCGAAATTCCAAAGACCAGTACGGGTAAAGTACAGAAATTTGAGCTGCGCCAAGCCGCCAAATCATTGGCACATGAAACGCCTAAAGTCACAGCAAGCGCCAAGTAGGGTTTTTCAACATTTAATGATTATTAAATAGCCATTAAATAAAAAGGGTCAGTCTAAATTTATTAGACTGACCCTTTTTTTTACACTGTCATGAGTAAAGCAATTATTTCTTATAATATTTTTGAGAGCTATCAACCAAGCTCATGTTAATTAAGTTTAGGTTCAAGCCATTGATAAATTAGCATGCCTACTATCATCGCTGGGATAAAGACATACGCTTGCCATTGTCCCGTCCCAAGCAGCACGATACCGGGTCCTGGACAAATACCAACCAAGCCCCAACCAATACCAAACAGCATTGCGCCGATAAGCAGTTTTTTATTAATAACGGTTTTATTTGGCATCTCAATTAATGTGCCAATCCAGCTGGTCTGTTGGCGCTTAGCCAGCTGCACACCGACTATCGCTACTGCAAGACCACCGCCCATCACCAGTGCGAGTGAAATATCCCACGCACCAAAGACGTCCAAAAATCCCTGCACTTTAACAGGCTCGGTCATACCAGATATCAATAACCCAAAGCCAAATAATAATCCAGCCAGTAATCCAATTATATTTTTTAGCATGGTTGTGTCTCGCTATTCTCTTCTATTTATAGTATCAAGCACTGTCAGCGCAACGTTCTGTCTATGGCGCTGTTTAAATCAAGCCCAAGCTATGCCGACCAATATAGACGGTCACAATACCAAACAACATAAAGGTCACCGTCGCTGCCATAGAACGTGGTGACAGACGCGCATTACCGCAGATACCATGACCACTCGTGCAGCCAGAACCCAAGCGCGTGCCGAAACCAACCAGTAATCCCGCCCCAATTAATAATGGCAAGGAAGTACTGATTTCTATATCAGGTAACGGTTTTCCCAGACCATATAGTATTGGCGAGACAACCATGCCAACTATGAACAATACCTGCCACATCTCTACTTGCTTGGGTTTAAGCAGATTTGAGAAAATACCACTGACACCAGCGATACGCCCAATACCTAATAGCAGAATGACCGTCGCTACACCCAGTATCAGACCACCCACTAAGGAGATTGGCGTAAATGCTTGCCAGTCTATTTGTATATTCATAATATTTACCTAGCTTGCTTGTTTTCTTAGTTGCTTAGTTGCTTAATTCATCGATAAGAGAACAACTCATATGACAACTTTCGATTTATTAAAAAACATTATATTATAAAAT
>NZ_CAJHBP010000041.1:0-13163 GCF_904846665.1 Psychrobacter sp. Pi2-51 | reverse complement strand
GTCAAAAATTTCACTGCGTATTGTCTAAAAAATAGCCACTGCCAGTACCACATTTGAATGTTCAACAGACCCTAATAGTATCACGCCTTTTGTGGATCATATTGCTGTTCTTTGATGAACAACGTTGGAATAAGGCCACATAAGAAATACGCGCCTGCCATAAGTAAAAGACCTGCACCGATAGAGTTTTGCATGGCCATATAACCAATGGCAACTGGTGCAATAACTGAGCCCAGTCGTCCGATATTGAACGCACCGCCAATAGCAGTACCTCGAATAGCGGTAGGAAAGCTTTCCGTCAAGTAGGTGGCATTGATAGCATAAGGGATGCCGTATAAGAAACCAAAGGTTATCATCAACCAACCGATGTTTTCTGGGGTATGCATATAGACCAACACTGGAATAAATAGCGCTGTGCCCATAGTACCGAAGGCAAATACTATTTTGCGACCAATTCTATCAGCCACTAAACCTGCCACGACTTTAGCAAACATCATCGTCAAGTAAGTACCTGCCATATATAGGGCCATCTCCTTAAATTTGATACCCAGTTCAGTTTCTAGATAAGACGGTAGCCAGTTGCTTACGCCAAAATAACCAAACAATAGAAGCCCTGAGCTCATCGACCATAAAATGAACATAATGCGATGTTTGGGGTTTTCAAATATGGCTTTATAAGGATTTTCAGGTTTTGTGAGTGAATTTTTCGCGCCGCTAAGTTTGAGGGCACGAGCCTCTTTCCAAGACTGTGGTTCAGGGATAAGAAAATACATCGATATCGAGAGAATGATAGGTAGGAACGTTAAGAGATATAAGGTGCGCCAACCATAGACGGGAATAATCCAAGCTGAAATGCTCGTGATCACTAAAGACCCTAATGTAAAACCTGTCATCAATGCTGCGAGTACCGTCGTTCGATGTTTGGTGGGTACCATTTCAGACATCAGGGTGTTAGTGGCAATATATAAACTACCAAGACCCAAACAAGCGGTGAACCGTAATGCTATAAACTGCTCGTAGCTCTGCACAAAGCCACTGAAACCAGATAGCACGGAGAAGAGCGCTGTCGCAATCACGATAACACGTACTCGGCCAAAACGATCACAAGCCCAACCACCAAAAAATCCACCGATGGCCATGCCAAATAATGACCAACTGCCCAAAGCGCCAGCTTGTATGTTGGTCAATCCAAACTCTAGCTTGAGACTTGACAGAGTAAAGGCGAGAATCCCAATATCAGCCCCATCACATAACAGTACTAGAAAACAAAAAAAGAAGGCCAATTTCCAAGGTTGCTTTTGGGTAGAATCTGAGCTTTGATTTGACGTTATAGCGGCACTCTTCACAATTTATATCCTTATTGTTGTGAGAAAGAAATTTTGTAGTAATAGCGACATAAGTCAGGTATCTGCGTCCTAGCAAATACCTCGATACGTTTTAATAGTATAAATATCTTTTATTATTCAAATAAACAGCACTCAAATAAATGACAACTACTCACTAACTTCTTTAATCATATTGCGGGCAATGATGATCTGCTGGATTTGGGTCGTGCCTTCATACAAACGATATAAGCGCACATCACGATAAAAACGTTCAATGCCATAATCGGCAATATAACCAGCGCCACCATGGATTTGTACGGCTCTATCAGCAACACGGCCACACATTTCAGTGGCAAACATCTTGGCACATGACGACTCGGTAACGACATCTTTGCCGTCATCACGCAGGCGTGAAGCATCTAATACCATCGATTTGGCCGCATAAATCTCTGCCTTTGAATCAGCAAGCATCGCTTGAATCAGCTGAAAATTGGCAATGGGTTGACCAAACTGCTTACGCTCAACGGCATAGCGTAGCGCGTCATCTAACATGCGAGTGGCTGCGCCTGTACTCGCTGCAGCGATATGTAAGCGACCTTTATCAAGTACTTTCATGGCGGTTTTAAAACCTACGCCTTCTACACCGCCGATCAACGCATCAGCAGGTACGACACAATTATCAAAAATTACATCACAAGTATGTGCGCCTTTTTGGCCCATTTTTTTATCGATTTTACCAAGTGTAATACCAGGAGTATCGCTCTCAACGATGAATGCTGAAATACCACCAGACCTTTTGTTTTCAGGGTCAGTGCGTGCCATCACGGTAAATATACCGGCTTGAGGGGCATTGGTGATATAACGCTTGGTGCCATTGAGTACGTAAGTATCGCCGTCTTTGATTGCAGTGGTTCGCAGCGATGCAGCATCGGAGCCTGACTCAGGTTCGGTCAAACAAAATGAGCCAATGATTTCACCACTGGCGAGCCTTGGTAGATATTTTTGTTTTTGCGCTTCAGTACCATCGATGACAAGGCCAGAGGAACCAATACCGTTATTAGTGCCTATTAATGAGCGGAAAGCAGGTGAGGTGCGCCCTAACTCAAATGCCAATGTGACCTCTTCTTCCATCGTAACGCCAAGCCCGCCGTATTCCTCGGGAATGGTCAGTCCAAATAGGCCTAACTCACGCATTTGACTGATGATCTCTTCTGGCAGACGGTCATTTTCTGCCACCCAGTCTTCTTTTGGGATCAGTTGGTTATTCACAAATTGACGAATGGTTTGGACGATATGGTCGAGTACTTCCTTATCTCTAATCATGTGATTCTTCCTTGTTTAGATGACGTCTAATATTGATTGATGAGGGCTTTACAATTAATTTGAATAAACAGCATAATCGATAATTTATTGGATTACAATACTTTTGGTTTAAAAAACCGCAATGCGGTATTTATAAAAGAAGCAAGGTGTTAATGATCTTTTTATTTATCAATTTAACTGGCTTTTACTCTTCACAAAAGAAAATAAACAGTATATATTGGTACTGAATATCGCTATGCGGTATTAATAATCATAGTTATTAGTCTGTTTTAAGGGTGGCGGTTTACCTAAAGACATTACTTAAAGGACAGCATCATGGAAGAGCAAATCATCATTTGTGAAACGTTAAACAATGGCGTGAGTTTGATAACACTCAATCGTCCCAAGGTTCGCAATGCTTTGAACACTGAACTACGCGAAAAAATGGCAGAGATTTTTATCAAACTAAACGATGACCCAAAGACTAAAGCTATCGTGCTGACAGGTGGTGATAAGGTGTTTGCGGCCGGTGCTGACATTAATGATTTCTTAACTGCCAAAACAGTCGATGTGTATTTACGTCATAGCGAACGCTATTGGGATGCTATCACCAATTGTCGCAAGCCGATTATCGCAGCGGTAAATGGCTATGCGCTTGGCGGCGGCTGTGAACTTGCTATGCATGCCGACATCATCGTCGCTGGCAAGTCTGCTAAGTTTGGACAACCAGAAATAAAAATCGGACTGATGCCCGGAGCAGGGGGCACGCAGCGTTTGTTTCGCGTGATTGGCAAGCATAAAGCTATGAAGCTGATACTAACAGGCGACATGATAAGTGCTGAGGCAGCGGATCAAATGGGGCTGGTCTCTGAAGTGGTCGAAGATGAGGCGACTATTCATCGTGCCATCGAGATTGCTGAACAACTCGCAGGTTATTCGCCGATTGCTTTAACCCAAATTAAAGAAGTCGCCAATCTCGGGGTAGATATGCCGCTACAAGCTGCCTTAGCTTTGGAGCGTAAAGCCTTTCAGATTTTATTTGATACCGAAGATCAAAAAGAAGGCGCGAAAGCCTTCTTGGAAAAGCGTGACGCGAACTATAAAGGTCAGTAGCTTGTCAAAGCATAGACTTTTTGAAACATAGACTTCTCAAAGCGTAAATTTCTTAAAGCATAGAAAGAAACAGCACATATACTTTGAAAACGAGACTATTCAATAAGAGCATATAAATTAACAAGACCATATAAAGGATTATTATGACTGTTAAATCATTGGCCATTATTGGCACCGGTATTATGGGTATGGGTATTGCCCAAATCGCCGCCCAAGCAGACATTCAAGTGCTGTTATTTGATGCCAAAGCAGGCGCTGCTGAGCAGGGACGTCAATCGCTTCAAGCTATGTTAGAGAAGCTAGCGGCTAAAGGCAAATTCACCGATGAGCAGCTACAGTCTACTTTATCGAATCTAACCGTGATTGAAGATATAGCCAAAATTGCCGATGTTGATGTCGTTATTGAAGCAATCATTGAAAATTTAGACATAAAAAAACAGCTTTTTAAACAGTTAGAAAGCATTGTCCCTGCCGAGACGATTTTGGCAACCAACACTTCATCGCTAGCGGTGACGGCGATAGCCTCCGATTGCGAGCACCCAGAGCGCGTGGCAGGATTTCACTTTTTTAATCCAGTACCCTTAATGAAAATCGTTGAAGTGATTCCGGGCATTTCTACCAAACTTTCAGTAGTAGAAACGCTTACAACTCTAGCCGAACGTCTGGGGCATTTAGGAGTCGTCGCAAAAGATACCCCAGGATTTATCGTCAATCATGGCGGTAGAGCTTTTGGTACAGAAGCGTTGAAAATATTAGGCGAGGGGATCGCTAGTTTTGAGGATATCGATCGTATTTTACGTGAAGGCGCTGGCTTTCGAATGGGGCCATTCGAGCTGCTTGATCTCACTGGCATCGATGTGTCGCATCCGGTCATGGAGTCGATTTATAATCAATATTACTTCGAGCCTCGCTATCGTCCGCATCCCTTGACCCGTCAAATGCTAACGGGTAACAAGCTTGGTCGTAAAGTTGGCGAAGGATTTTATCACTATAAAGACGGTCAAAAATCAACAGTGGGTACGTCGCAACAATCATCGCCTGAAGCATCAGGTTCTAAAGCTAAATTTTCTCAAAAAGTGGTCGATGCTGATACCTCAAACCTCTCAGTTTGGATTGGCGCAGATTTAGCAACAGACAAACAACAGCTGATTGATCATCTAAACGCTAGTGGTATTACTATCGACGATAATGATCAGCCAAATTCTGACAGTTTAATATTACTGGCAATTTATGGCGAAGATACCACCAATGCGGCTATTCGCTATCAGGTGAATCCTAAACAAGCGGTCGCCATTGATATGCTGACTGACTTATCCAAGCATCGTACTCTCATGCCAAGTATCGTCACAGAGGATAATTTTGTGGCGCAAGCTTATGCCCTATTTGGTAGAAATAATAAGCTCGGTAAAAGCTCAGATGAGGACTCAGAGGTTGCTGTCGATGCCACGCTAATTGCCGAAAGCACGGGCTTTGTGGCGCAGCGAGTCGTTGCTATGGTGATTAATTTAGGCTGTGATATTGCGATGCAAGGTATTGCCACACCAAAGGATATCGATAATGCCGTTAAGCTTGGATTGGGTTATCCGTATGGGCCTATCTCATGGGGCGATGAACTTGGTGCCGAGCGCATTTTACTCATCTTAGAGCGTATTTATGGGTTGACGGGTGATCCGCGTTATCGTCCTAGCCCATGGTTACAACGCCGTGCCAAGTTAGGTATCTCATTATTTACTCAGCAAAATAATTATTCAGGTTAATGGCGTATTAATGAATTAGCGCGCCCAAGTGTACAGTTACGAAACCATATGTTTCAATAAAAGAAACTCTTAAAACACAACAAGGAACAGTTATGTTAGACGCCTATATTTATGACGGATTAAGAAGCCCTTTTGGTCGCCATGGAGGCGCACTAGCCACCGTACGTCCTGATGACATGATTGCGACAGTAATGAAAGCTTTGATTGAAAAGCACCAACTGCCTAACGATATTTTTGATGAAGTGCTGATCGGTAATACTAATCAAGCGGGTGAAGACTCGCGCAACATCGCTCGTAATGCTGCATTGCTAGCAGGACTAGATGTAAAAACCCCCGGTCAAACCGTCAACCGTTTATGTGCCTCAGGGTTATCTACTGTCATTGATGCCGCTCGTAGTATCACTTGTCATGAGGGAGATATATTTTTAGCAGGTGGCGTTGAGTCAATGACTCGCGCGCCCTTTGTTTTTGCTAAGACCGAAACGCCTTTTAGTCGTGAATTTAAAGTATTTGATACGACCATTGGCAGCCGTTTCCCGAATCCTCTTTTGACCAAAGAATTTGGTAGCGACAGCATGCCGCAAACGGGTGATAACGTCGCTCGCAAATATGGTATCACTCGCGAGCAAGCAGACAAATTCGCAGCAGCCTCACAAGCTAAATACCAAACCGCCAAACAAGCGGGTTTCTTTGATGAGGAAATAACGCCAATCATGGTGTCGCAAGGTAGAAAATTACCAGAAAAGGCGATAACAGAAGATGAGCATCCTCGCGCCACATCTACTGTGGAAGCGCTACAAAAACTTAAACCTTTAAATGAGAATGGCGTAGTCACAGCAGGTAATGCGTCAGGTATCAACGATGGCGCAGCTGCACTGATTATTGGCTCAAAGCAAGCAGAGGAAAAGTTAGGTTTTAAGCCTATTGCTAAGATTCTCTCATCTGGCGCCATGGGCGTAGAGCCAAATATTATGGGCGTAGGACCTGTTGAGGCCATTAAACTGGCATTGAAACGTGCTGATTTGACCCTTGATGATATGTCCATTATTGAGATTAATGAAGCATTTGCCTCACAAGTACTAGGCTGTCTAAAAGGTCTAGAAATTGACTTTGATGACAAGCGTGTCAACCCTAATGGTGGGGCGATTGCTGTCGGGCATCCGCTGGGTGCATCAGGGGCAAGACTTGCATTAAGTACGGCACGAGAGCTACAGCGCACGGGCGAAAAATACGCAGTGGTCAGCTTGTGCATTGGCATTGGGCAGGGGCTTGCCATGGTAATAGAACGAGTTTAATTCTTTCGTTAATCCACTATAAAAGAGTGACAGCGTTAACCTCGCTTGCCTTGCCCTTCTTTTAAATTGAATCAACTATATGCCCTCGCCATACTATTTTATTATCAAGGACGACAATAATGACTTCTATACTTAACCAACATGAGGATTACCAACAAGCTCAAGAAGCGTATGGTTTTCCTTTGATTATCAAGCAGCTGCTAAACCGTGCAAAAATTGCTTCTACGGATCAAACCATTAGTTATGCCGATAAGGTCACTTATACCTATGCTGAATTTTTTAAGCGCGTTAATCGCTTGGCAAATGTACTTAAAAACATGGGTTTGCAAGCAGGCGATGTGGTTGCTGTTATGGATTGGGACAGTCATCGTTACCTTGAAGCGTATTTTGCCGTGCCGATGTCTGGCATGATTTTGCAAACGGTCAATGTGCGTTTAGCTGAAGATAAAGTGCTGTATACCATTAATCATGCTAAGCCAAAAGCACTATTACTAAATGCCGAATTTGAGCCAATGGCTAAAAACTATCGTCATGAAGCCCCTTCTATCGAGAAAATTGTTTGGCTCGATGATACTGGCTTTGATGATGCTGAGTATGGCGAAGACGATATAAAGAATGATACAAAAACTGAGCAAGCTAGCATGCCAGATTATGTCGAAGGTGAATATGAAGCAATGCTAGCGGCGGCTAGTGATGCGTTTGATTTTCCAGATTTTGATGAAAACACCATCGCCACCACATTTTATACCAGTGGCACGACGGGCGATCCAAAGGGGGTTTTCTTTACCCATAGACAGATCGTATTGCAGACGCTGGCAAGTACGTTAGCATCCGCGCTAAATGCCGAGGGTCAAGGCGCGCGCTACAATGATGTGTACATGCCAATGACGCCATTATTCCATGTGCATGCTTGGTGCTGGCCGTATGGGGCAACCATGATAGGGCTTAAGCAAGTGTATCCGGGGCGCTATCTAGCTCCCACGTTAGTGGACTTAATCGAGCAGCACAAAGTCACGCTTTCACATGGCGTTCCAGCAATTTTGCAGATGCTATTAAAAGAGATGGCAGCACGAGGACGTAAGTTTGAGGGTCTGAAGTTGTTACTTGGTGGCTCAAAGTTGAATGAAGGTTTGGCTAAAGCCGCCATTGAAAGTGGCATCGAGTTTATGTCAGGATTTGGCATGTCAGAATCTTGCCCTGTGCTATCTAGAGCGGTGTTCGATGATAAAACTGATTCGATGGAAATGAAGGATCAGCTCAATTATCGTTGTTTATCTGGCTCACCCATCATGCTCGTTTCAATGGAAATTTGGGATGAAAACGGCAAAGCTTTACCAATGGATGGTGAATCGACAGGGGAGCTTGTAATTCGAGCGCCTTGGCTGACCCAGAGTTATTTTAAAAACCCAGATGCTGGCAATGAGTTATGGCGTGGTGGCTGGATGCATACCCAAGATATTGCCTGTATTACCTCTGACGGCACTCTAAGCATTACGGATCGGCTTAAGGATGTGATTAAGTCTGGTGGTGAGTGGGTATCTTCGCTTGAGGTCGAAACTATTTTATCCTTCCATCCCAGCGTCGCTGATGTTGCCGTCATTGGCGTGCCACATGAAAGATGGGGCGAATGTCCTTTAGCGTTAGTCGTTTTAAAACCTGAATATGTCGATACCAAAGCGGATGATATCTTAGCCTTAGGTCATCAAGCGGTGGAAAAAGGCCATTTACCAAAGTATGGCGTGCCAAGCGAAATCAAGTTTTTAGCAGAAATGCCAAGAACCAGTGTGGGTAAGCTCGATAAGAAAAGAATGCGGATAATGTGCGCAGAAAAACTCATTTAATCCAAAAAAAATCTATTGATGGCTGCAAAAGATAATTGCAGAAAAATCATTTGAGCTTACTGAAAATTTTAACGTATGAGTCAATAGCACGTACGTTCACTGGCATGACTAGAAGAGAAAACTATGAAAGCTTTAGCTATATTACCGGAAATCCAAGAGGTGCTGGATAAAGACAAAAACCATCCCATGCATGGCTTCGCGGTTATCTACTCTCAACAAGTAGCGTGGGGCGATATGGATGCTTTTGGTCACGTCAATAATGTGGTCTATTACACTTATGCCCAAAACGCTCGTATTTACTACAACAGTCAATTAAATCTATTTAATGAAAACACTTTTTCCGTCATGGCAGCATCATCCTGTCAATATTTCAAACCCGTGACTCACCCCGATACCTTATGGATTGGGGTTCGAGTTAAGAAAATTGGTAATGCCAGCTTGATTCATGAATATACCTATTATAGTACGGTGTTAAATACCATCGTTGCTAAGGGTGAGTCCGTGCTGGTATATCTTGATAAAGCGAGTGGGCAGAAAAAAAACATCGATGATACCAAAAAAGCCGCGATTACCGCTTTTGAAAGTTTTAACTAGGGCGTGTCATCATTTAGATTGTGAGGCTTAAAATGAGAAAAATTGCAGCCAAACAAGGAAGAAATTGCCGTAAATATGAACATATTGACAAGATTGCTGACGATGTTTGGCTAAATTTAGCCATTTTAAGGCCACTAAATGTATCAATGTGCTAATTGATGACACGCCCTAAATTAGAAGGCAAGTTTTTTATATAAGGAAATGATGCTGGCATTTATAAGATAAAGAAATACGGTAGCAGCAGATATTTAAAGGAATTTCAATTAATTTAACTGGATTTTAAAACAACACAAGGAATGTGTAGGTTATGCTTTATATCAAAAAGTTGTCTTTTGGTTTGGCTGTTCTTGGAGCATGCGTACAGGCACAAGCGATAGATCTTGTCACCAATGGAGATACCACTTTAAGTATCGGTGGTTATGTTAAAGCGGAAGGCATATTTTATTCTCCCGATGAAGGGGAGTCTGAGTTCAAAGGAAGTGGACGACAATCTCGGATTAATGTTAAAACCACGAAGAACGTAGAGGATAAAAAATTAACAGGTTTTATTGAAGGTGACTTTTATGGCAATGCCGCAAACGGTGGTTCAGACTTGCGGCTCCGCCATGCTTATGTTCAGGTCGATGATTTGACCGTCGGTAAGACGTGGAATGGTCAGTTCTTAGCGGTCTATCCACTTTTGACTGATCAGCTTGACTTTCGGGGCACGGGATTGGGCACCATCTCTGGTGGTGGCGCTGATATTCGTCCAGATTTGACGGTGCATTACACTCATAAAGGGTTTCGTTTTACCGCTCAAGACCCTGTTTATGACGAAGCTAATCTGCCTGACATGGTTGTTAGCTATAAGAATAATATATCTGATCTTAGCTATAACGTGGCGGTCACTGCTCGTGAGGCCAAGAATGGAGACGATTCGGATGTAGGCGTCGGTGTCTCTTTGGCAGGTAAACTAAAACTGGGCAATGACTCGCTACATGCGAGCGTATATAACGGTAAAGGGATGGGCGTCTATTCTACCGTCTGTGTGGGAAGAGCCCTTGGCACGACGGGCGATTTAGATTGCGATGCGGAAAACGGTAAGCTTGTCTCGCAAACGGGCTACACGGTCGGTTACAGGCACAAGTTCACAGAGAAACTGATGAGCAACATGCGCTATGGTGAAATTATGGTGGATGATGAAGCAGATACTTCTGTAAATGTAAAAAGTATCAACCTTGTCTATGAGTATCTGCCAGATCTAGACATTGGTATCGAGTGGAGAGATCGTAGCGACAAAACGCTTTCACAGGTAAAAAAAGGTCAGCAAGTTGAAGTAATGGCCAAATATAACTTCTAAATTATAGTCAGTGAAAAGTAATATGGATATCAGCAGTATCGTAGTGTTTTTGGGGTATTTTGACTATATATGTTGAGAGATAATAAGCAAACCACATCTGCCTTGGCGCTTTAAAACCCAAACCCTTCTGAATTCCAATGCGAGCACAGCTTTCATCTTATGTAGAGACAAAGCTGTGCCTCGCTTCATCCTTCTTTATTTAATATCTCTCTTTCTTCTTCAGCTATTTTTAATTGGCGTTTGAGTTGCTTGATTCCTTCAAGAGCTGACACAACTCCAGTATAATAGGGTTCTGTGGTGACAAGCTTGCTTTGATTAGTTTTGTTCTGCCAATTGGCTAGCTTTTGCATCGCTTTTCCTAATTGCTGAGCAGTTGCAATCGAATTAGCATTATTATCTGCTATCTTTTGACCGATTCTACTTTGAATTCCGTATTATCGCTCTGTATTTTCTTGGTCATGATACACTTATCGTCGAGTGGTTGGTTGACCAAATTTACTGCCATGATTTTTTCAGCATCGCTCAATAAATGTAAATAATGACTGTGAATTTAATGAATAAGTAAAATATTTAACCCATTAATTTTTTCACTCATACGCCTCTAACAAGAAGATTTTATTATGCAAACCAAACGTCCGTTATATATTCCCTTTGCAGGCCCTGCATTATTAGAAACCCCTTTACTAAATAAGGGTAGCGCTTTTTCATCAGAAGAGCGCGATAGCTTTAATTTAACAGGCCTACTGCCTCATAACATTGAGACGATTGAAGAGCAGTCATTACGCGCTTATCATCAACTGCGTTCATTCACTAATGATATGGATAAGCATATTTATCTGCGTAATATTCAAGATACTAATGAAACCTTATTTCATCATTTGATTGAGCAACATATTGAAGAAGTCATGCCGCTCATATATACCCCAACCGTTGGTCAAGCATGTGAAAAATTCTCTCAGATTTATCGCCGCAAACGGGGTTTGTTTGTCTCTTATCCTGAGCGTCATAAAATCGATGACATGCTGCAAAATGCCACCAAACAAAACGTCAAAGTAATCGTTGTCACCGATGGTGAACGTATATTAGGCCTAGGCGACCAAGGCATTGGCGGTATGGGCATTCCCATTGGTAAATTGTCGTTATATACGGCTTGTGGTGGTATTAGCCCCGCTTATTGCTTACCAATCTTATTGGATGTGGGCACCAATAACCAACAGTTACTTGACGACCCTATGTACATGGGCTGGAGAAACCCACGCATCTCGGGTGATGAATATAATGAGTTTGTAGACTTATTTATTCAAGCTGTCAAACGTCGCTGGCCGGAGGCATTATTACAATTTGAAGATTTTGCCCAAGAGAATGCGACACCATTATTGAATAAATATCGTGACCAATTATGCTGTTTTAATGATGACATTCAGGGCACTGCTGCTGTTTCAGTCGGTACCTTGATTGCAGCGTGCTTGAATAAAGGTCAAAAGCTTAGCCAACAGAATATCGCGTTTTTAGGTGCAGGATCTGCTGGCTGCGGTATTGCTGAGCATATTATTCGCCAGATGCAGCGTGAAGGGTTGACGGAGGCGCAGGCTCGCAGCCAAGTATTTATGGTGGATCGTTATGGCTTGCTTACTGATGGCATGACAGAGCTACAAAAATTCCAAGAACCGTTAGTACAAAAAGAATCGGCTATTGCAAGTTGGGATAAAAGTAAAAAGCTTGGTTTGGCGCAAGTGGTGAAGCAAGCAAAAATAACGGTACTATTTGGCGTCAGTGGACAAAAAGGTCTGTTCACCCAAGAGGTAATCGAAGCTTTATGTGTGAATACTGAGCATCCTATTGTCTTACCGCTTTCAAACCCAACATCTCGTGTTGAAGCGACACCGCAAGAAGTAACAAACTGGAGTCGTGGTAAGGCAATCGTTGCAACTGGCAGTCCTTTTCCTCATACCACTTTTGAAGGACAGACTTTCGAAGTGTCGCAGTGTAATAACAGCTATATTTTCCCCGGTATTGGTCTAGGTGTTTTAGCATCACGTGCGACGGGTATCAGCGATAATATGCTAATGGCGGCAAGCCAAGCACTTGCCGATATATCAATGGAGTATGAAAAAGCACCAGGTGCAATATTACCGCCCATTAGAGTCATTAGAGAGATCAGTGAAAAAATAGCCTATGCAGTCGCACGACAAGCGATTGAAGATAAATTGGCACTACCTGTCACGGCAGAGAACTTAGAACGTCAATTAAAGGCCAATTTTTGGTTGCCTAAATACCGCAACTATCGTCGTACTTCTTTTTAGCGGTTAGACAATAGCTGCTAAAAAGTAGCTGCTAGAAAGTACTTATAAAAAAGTACCTATAAAAAACATATATAAGAAAGCCAAATGTTACCGTTAAAAGTAGCATTTGGCTTTCTTGTTATGTAGCATCGTCGATAAAGCGTTTGGTGAGTTTAACCCTTGCCATTTTTGTTTGCCTGTTCCGTAGATTTACTTGGGTATCATATAGTCAAAATATCCCAAAAACGCTACGATACTGCTGATATCAATTTTTTGTAGCCTCTGTCTGCACAGGCACAGCAAGCAAGAAAAATT
>NZ_CAJHBP010000040.1:0-14136 GCF_904846665.1 Psychrobacter sp. Pi2-51 | reverse complement strand
TAGAGTTTAGAGTTTAGAGTTTAGAGTTTAGAGTTTAGAGTTTAGAGTTTAGAGTTTAGAGTTTAGAGTTTAGAGTTTTAAGGCTGTCTAGAACAATAATAACTACGATGAATAATGAGGACAATCCTATGACCCAAGTAACGGCGATGTTAGTGATGTTTGTTTTGTACGGGGTGTTACCAGCAGCTGGGTTATATCTAGGATATCGTGGTATCAAAAAAGTGACCGCGCCAAAAATGCTTGAATATAAAGCGATGCCGCAGTTGGGTTATATTCCTGAAAAAAGCTTACCCATCGAAGTCAAAACAGCCCTTGACCAAATCAATGGAAAAGGTGAGAAGCTACGGGTCATTTATGGCGATACCAATAATGATGGCAAGATAGATGATAAAGATACAGTCAACGAAACCTATATTATGATTCAAAACTTGATGGACAGGCACATTCCGCTAGCGGTAGCTGACTATCGACGCTTGCATGACTTAGATGTGGGGGATGGTGCGCTTGCTGATACCACTAAGATTAAGCATTCTAATGTCACTGGAAAAGAGGCGTTGCTAGACGTACTGAGTACCATTAATACTCAGTTTGATGATTTGCTCAATGCCTCATATCACCAAGATGGACAAAAATTGCTCGCAACCAATCGCTATTTGCAAAAACGCTTTGATAATCCTGCTGATAATACAGAGTTTCAAAAGCTCGATAGCAGTGCCAGTAATGATGTAAACATTCAAGCAATTGAAAGCCCAGCTGGTACAAATGTGAGTGCTGAGGATATTAAGCTGTAGATGTAGAGTCGTATTATCAAAGAATAGGGTAAAGAGTAAATATCTATGAGCATACTAATCGGCGTTGGGGTTGTGACAACCGTCACGGTCGTTTATTTGGGTAAAAAAGGCTGGCAAGCTTTGCATAAAGCCGTTGGTATTACGCCAGGTGTGCTTACTTATCAAGATTATGATGCGCCGTTATCACTATCTAGGTTGTCACTATCTACTATAAAGTGGCAACAACTTGATCTAAACAACAAGCATCTTCAAAGCTTATCAGAACAGCAACTGCGCCAATTAAAACGTATCGATGAAAAAGTAAATCACTATCAACGCTATCAAAAGGCCCTGCAAGCGCAGCATAAAATGCCCGAACTCACAGAAACGCAGTTTGTGTTGCATAAGCTGCTGCATACGCGTTTGCCCGAAATGCTTGCCAGTCATTACCATCTAGTAAATGTGAATATAAATGCTCACAATGTGAGTAATGACAAGAAAGCAGAAGCGAGTGCGTTATTACAGAGTGTTTTAGATAATATTGAGCAGCGTTTAGATAATCTGTTAGAGCAAATGGACACGCAGCAGTTGCAAGATTTGCGAGTCATGAAAAACTATATTAATAGTCATGATAGCTAAATATTGGGTTAGTAAAATTATTATAAAAAACCCATAAAAAAGCTGCCCATAAATATTCATTATGGGCAGCTTTTTTATGGTCTAATTTAAATCTATTGCAGGTTTAAATTAGCGCTTGTCGTTGCGGTCACGGGTATTGCGTGTACCACGACTGGCAGGGCTAGCACTGCTTTTAGGCTTCGCGCTGCTGTTGCGATTGTCGCTACCACTGCGGCTGCTATCGCTACGACTGTCAGTAGTGCGACGTGCTTTAAGTGGTTTGTTTCTGATGCGCTCTTGTTTCTCTTTCGCCGCGCCATGTAGACCCGTACCATAACGTGGACGTAAGCTCACTAGGTCTGTTAAGGTATTGATGTCTTTTCTGTCGAGCTCTAAGAAACGACCAGTACGCAACTCTTTTGGTAATGCAATCGTGCCATAGCGCGTACGCAGTAGACGACTCACTTTTAGGCCTTGCGACTCAAATAAGCGACGTACTTCGCGGTTACGACCTTCTTTTAGCTGGACGTGATACCATTTATTGACGCCTTCACCGCCGCCTTCTTTGATATCTTCAAACTTTGCTGTACCGTCTTCTAACATCACGCCAGCTGTTAACGCACGCGCGATATCAGACGTCACTTCACCCAATACACGTACGGCGTATTCACGAGTGACTTCACCAGAGGGATGCATCAAGCGATGCGCCATTTCACCATCATTGGTAAACAATAACAGGCCCGTTGAGTTAATATCTAAGCGTCCGACCATGACCCAGCGGTCATGGGTCAGCTTTGGCAGACGTTCAAAAACCGTTGGACGACCTTCTGGATCATTGGCAGAGCACACTTCACCTTCAGGCTTATAGTAAGCCAATACGCGGCGACGCTTCTCATTCTCAGCAGTATATTTAATCTGACGACCATCAACGCGAATCTCATCGCCTGGTTCGACGCGATCACCGATGGTTGCTGGGCCGTTATTGACTGTTACGCGTCCAGATTTAATAACTTCTTCCATCTGACGACGTGAGCCAAGCCCCATGCGGGCGAGGGCTTTCTGTAATTTTTCATCTTTCATAATCATGTCCTTGAGTCGGTGGGTTTACATTTCTCAATGTAAAAAATTAGACTGACTATTCTACGCTATTTGCGATGGCTATACAGCCCCTAGTCGTTATTAATTATAATGATTTATAAAATGTGGAGTCTCTCGCTGATAAATTGTTTAAATATTTCCACTGAGAAGTTTAAATATATGCTTAATATTGATTATACCTATGCTTTATTTAATCAGGTAATAACAGTCTAATTTTTAATATCATATGCTACTATAATTTACGTTAGCTTTTGTTTATACTGCGAAAATTAAAAATTAATTGTATTTTGATAATTCAGTATTACAAAAGTTGCTCGATCATTGCCAGTTAATATCTGCCATTATGTCCTATAAGGTTTTTCTATGCGTCGCAAGTCATATAGTCTATGGAGTGGAGTATGTTTATTGCTTGCCACTATGTTATCAGCCTGTACCAGTATCAATTCTGGACTTCAAGCGGGTGATTTGCCACCTAATGGGGCCTTTGTGGCCGAAAACGGTATTACTTTTAACGTTCAGCCGTTAAATGTAGCGACGTTACCACCTAAGCAAGCCACGGTACTCGATAATGACCTATATAATTTAGTCAAAGCATCGGGGCGAGTAGATTATCGTATTTCTGAAGGGGATATTCTAAGTGTTGTGCTGACGGGCTACCCAGATATAACACCCTCAGCAGCAGCTAGTGACAGTAATCCTTATACTTCTGGGTTCCCAGTTGATCAGCAAGGCTTTATTCAATTCCCATTGATAGGGCGTATCAAAGCCAGCGGCATGAGTGTGCCGCAGTTCACTGCAACCTTGCAAAGTAGATTACAGCGCTATCTAAAATACTCAGACCCGCAGGTTAAAATTGTCAATTATCGTGGCAGTAAATTCTTTGTGGATGGTGAGGTCAAGCAGTCTGGTGAGTTTGCCATTGCTGATGTGCCAGTATCTGTTTATAGCGCAATCTCTATGGCAGGCGGTGCTACTGAAACGGGTGACTCGAATAATATTGTATTAAATCGTCAAGGTAAGAACTATAACCTAGGATTGAAGTCATTACGTCAAATGGGGCTGTCTGCCAATCAAATATATTTGCAAGATGGTGACTCTATTCATGTCAATAGCCAAAGTCGCAACAAAGTTTACGTATTGGGCGAATTTGGTAAAATTGAACCAGTCGCTATTCCTGAGCAAGGGCTTAACTTGGCGCATGTACTGGGTGAGTCGAACGGGCTAAACTCTGAGACTGCCAATGCTGCTAAGATATATATCGTTCGTGACAATCCTAACTACCAATACACTACTATTTATTATGTCGACATGCAGACCATTACCAGCTTGGCGTTGGCCAATCGCTTCGAGATGCAACCCAATGATATCTTGTATGTTGACCCAACAGGCTTAACGCGTTGGAATCGTGTGATTAGCTCATTATTACCATCAACATCAGCCATTAGAAGTATTACAACTTTATAGGTAATAATTAACATGGCATTTGATAATATTTTGGTCGTTTGTGTGGGCAATATCTGTCGCAGTCCTATCGCTGCGGCTCTATTAATGAAACAATATCCACAAAAGCATATCGATTCTGCTGGGCTTTCAGCAGTCATCGGTAATCCAGTAGATCTCAATTCACAGGAGGTCATGACGCCGTATGATATCGATATGTCTGCACATATTGCCAAGCAGATAGATGAAGAACTAGTCCTCACCGCTGACCTGATTTTGACTATGTCGACCAGTCAGACCAAATGGATAGAGAGTCGCTGGCCGCATTGCCGTGGTAAAACTTTTCGGGTTGGACACTGGATTGACAAAGATATTGTCGATCCTTATCAGCATGACAAGTCAGTATTCAAGACGGTAAAAAAAGATATTGTGGAGAGCCTTGAGCAATGGGATGACAAAATTGCCTAAGCGCTAGCACGCAAACAATGATTGCTGGTCAATAAGATTGAGTGATAAAAACAAGCAACTAAACTGAAGCGGTGAATACATAGTGATAAATACAGATTCAAAGAACCTATCAAAGTCTCATGCAAAGTCTCATGGCGAAACGGATGATGATGACATTGATTTAATGGCACTCCTGTTAGTGTTGCTACGCGGCTGGAAAGTCGTGGTTTTTTTTGCTGTATTGGGATTACTAATAGGAATATTGTATAGCCGCTATGTGAATCCAACTTTTAAATCAGATGCGTTGATACAGATTGAGGAAAACGCCCAAGGCATCGCCGCGCTGGGTGAGAGTATCTCAGAGCTGGTCGGTTCAGAAGCAAGTAAGGCTGAGACAGAAGCGGAGCTCATCAGATCACGTATGATATTAGAGCCAGTCGTTAATTTATTGCATCTGCGCATTCAGCTCGCTGATCCCAATGTGGGGAATATCGATAAAATCAAAAATGACCGCACTGATACCCAGCTCAACACTGCTGAAGGTGTGTCTTTAAACGCAGAAGATGGTCAAGTACAGGTCAGTCAATTTAACGTGTCGCAAGCCTATCTAAATCAGACATTTACTTTGACCAGAACTGCTACTGGGTTTGTATTAAGTAATGGCTTTGATGATTTTAAAGGTCAAATTGGACAGGCTCATAAGTTCAAGGGAGTCGAGGGCCAAATTCATATTACGGTAAACGACCTCCCTGCTGAAGGCTATCCTATCAATATTAGCAAGCAGTCAGTGAAAGCCACCACAGATGCTATGAATAGCGTATTATCTGTCGTAGAGAAAGGCAAGCAGACCGGTATTATTCAGATGTCTATGACTGGTGACAATCAACAGCAAGTGACATCTGTGCTAAATGAAATCGTTTTATCTTATATCACTCAAAACCAATCTCGCGGCTCGGAAGAAACGACCAAAACGCTGACCTTTATGGAAACACAAATTCCAACGCTAAAAGAAAAACTTGAAAGCTCGGAAGCTACTTTCAATGAGTTCCGTACCAAGTACGGTACGATTGATGTTGGTAAAGAGGCGGAGCTGCTACTGGGTGAAAACTCTCAAATCGACGCGCAACTCAACGAGCTCAAACTCAAAAAAGCTGAGCTGACGACCTATTATACCGAAGAGCATCCATTGGTTATTCAGATCAATGAACAGCTGCAAGTGCTTAATAGTAGAAAACAACAAATAGACAATACTATCGCTGGTTTGCCTGAAATCCAACGAGAGTTTCTAAAATTATCAGAAGACACGGCGATCAATAGAGAGATCTATCTGACCCTACTCAAAAACTACGAGCAACTAAAAATCGTGAAAGCGGGTCAAATAGGCTTTGCACGTGTTATTGATTTGCCAATTAGTACCTTTAAAACCATCGCGCCAAAGAAACTGCAAATCATGATACTAGCGATGCTTTTAGGTACGATGCTAGGCGCACTGCTGGTTCTGCTAAAAAGCTTACTGAGAAAGGTAGTGAAAGATCCTGAGCGTCTAGAAGTTAAGACTGGCATCCCTGTGATTGCGACCATTCCACGCTCACCCTTACTGTCGAGATTGAACAAAAACAAAAAAACTGGCGCTCGCATGCTGGCTCATATCGATCATAATAGTTTGAGCTATGAAGCGATCAAAAGTCTTAGAACGAGCCTTACGTTCGGAATGCCAAAAGAAGATTCAGCTGTTCAATCTGCCAAGGTTATATTGATTACTGGAGAAAGCCCAGGGGTGGGTAAATCTTTTATTTCGGCCAATCTCTCAGAGGTTTTTGCTCAGCTGAATAAAAAGGTATTGGTTATCGATGCAGATATGCGCTTAGGTGAGCTGCATAAGATGTTCAGTATGAGTCAATATAACGGCCTAGCTGATTATTTGATGCAAGATAATAATCAACTGACACAAATAGACAATTTGCAAAAAGACAATATCCAAAAAGATAATTCCCAAAAAGACAGTGATGCCTCTAACTTAGGTATTGCTAACTTTATCCATCCTACGACTATGGATCATATTGATTTTATACCGCGAGGCAAGCATCCGTATAATCCTGCATCACTGCTGATGAAAGATGAGTTTGGTCAGTTAATGGCAGCGCTAAAGTCCCAGTACGACTATATCATTATCGACTCGCCGCCAGTATTGGCAGCCTCAGATGCCATGGTACTAGGTCAATATGCTGATAAAGTGCTCATGGTGACGAGATATGACGACTCAATAGAAGGACAGTTGGTCTATGCAGTTAAGCAAATGAATAAATCTAACATTCAAGTAGATGGTATTATTCTTAACGATGTACAGCAAGGTCTGATGAGTAAATACAGTTATCACTATAGTTATGCTTATGGTAATAAACAATAACCAGCTCATCGCTGCCGACTCTAACAGTGCCATTCAAGCGGTTGAATATTATGTTTATAAAATCAGAGTCTAAGGGTACTTATCGGTCAGGCAATAACCTGAAAAAATGGTTAACGCCTATGGCTCATTATCTATTGGCACTACCGCGGTTTGTTAAGCGCACTATTTTATTCACGGCAGATTTTGCAGTAGCAGTCATTTGCTTGTTCTTGGGATTGGCATTGCGACATGGTTATATTGCTCATCATGTTAGTCTGCCGACCCTTTGTTTATATGCACTTATTCCTATGGTTGGCTTATATGCTATTGGGTTTTACAAAGGGGTCGCTAGAGGGTTTTTCGATGGGGTGATGGGGCGTGTGTCCCTATTATTTTTTGTACTCATCATTGTCTATGAAATTATCATTTATTTCGATTCGTCAGGGAGTATGCCACGCTCCGTTCCTATTATATTTTTATTCTTATTTTTTACTTGGCTATGGAACAGTAGACTGACCATTCGCGAATTGTTGACGCGTCTGCAAGGCAAGCGCCAGCCACTTAGCGAAGAGAATAATTACGATAACATCATTATTTATGGGGCGGGAGAGGCTGGCAGAGAGTTGCTAGACGGCTTGAGACACTCTCATAAATATAAGGTTGTGGCATATATTGATGATGACAGGCAACTGATAGGTGCCTATTTACTGGGTAGAAAAATTTACGCTGCCCATGAGCTTGAAAAAATAATAGAGAAGCTTGAGGTAGTGCAGGTATTTATAGCCATTCCTTCTCTGAGCCGTACTCGCAGACGAGAAATCATAGATAAGCTGTCTACTATCTCTGTCAAAATTCAAGATCTTCCCAGTTTACAAGAGCTTGCTCATGGGAAAGTCACCGTTAGCAGTATGCGTCAGGTCGATATTTTAGACGTGCTGGATCGGCAGACCGTCGAGCCAGATGCTCGCCTCCTGCAGAAAAACATTACCGGTAAATGTGTGCTGGTGACGGGCGCAGGCGGCTCTATCGGCAGTGAGCTATGTCGCCAAGTCATAAAAAACGAACCGAATTGTCTTGTACTATATGAGCTGTCTGAATTTGCGCTTTATAGTATTCATCAAGAGCTCATCGCATTACAAGCGACACATAGCCGTTATCAAGAGATTGAAATCGTTGCAGTCATTGGTAATGTCACCAATGAAGATAATCTGCTTAGGATATTTAAACAGTATCAGATAAAGACGGTATATCATGCCGCTGCCTACAAGCATGTGCCTTTAGTCGAGCACAATCCCTTTGAGGGTGTTATCAATAATACGAAAGGTACTTATCACTGTGCTCGCGCGGCGATTGCCGCCAATGTAGAGACTTTTGTGTTGATCTCTACCGACAAGGCAGTCAGACCGACGAATGTCATGGGTGCGACCAAACGGTTGGCAGAGCTGGTTTGCCAAGGTCTGAGTAATACAAGCGGTAGTACCTGCATTAGTATGGTGCGTTTTGGCAATGTATTAGGCTCGTCTGGTTCGGTCGTACCAGTATTTACCAAGCAAATAGAGGCAGGCAGGCCAATCACGGTGACTCATCCTGATGTCACTCGCTATTTTATGACCATTCCAGAAGCGTCGAATTTGGTCATACAAGCAGGCGCAATGGCAACTGGCGGTGAGGTATTCGTCCTGAATATGGGCGAACCGGTAAAAATAGTCGATTTGGCTCGTCGTATGATTCATCTCAGTGGTCATGATACCAAAGATGCTGAAAATCCCAATGGTGAAATAGAGATCGTCTTTACGGGGCTAAGAGCAGGAGAAAAGCTCTATGAGGAGCTGATCATCGGTGAGGATAATGTTGAGCCCACTGATCATCCTCTCATCATGCAGGCAATGGAGCATAGCTTCCCATTAGATGATATCGAAGCGACATTGTTTGAGTTGAATCACAGAGCAAAAAAACATGACGTGATATGGTTAAAAGCGCAGTTTAAGTACTTTGTAGTGGGTTATCAGGAAGGCTCTACTCCCGAAGTTTCAAAGTCCAAGAAAAAACTCATTGAAAATATTGGTTAACAGGATAAAACGATGGACATTAATAATATAAAAATCGCAGTGATTGGTCTTGGGTACGTAGGACTGCCTTTAGCCGTTGAGTTTGGCAAGCAGCATTCGGTAGTGGGCTTCGATATAAATTCCAGTCGTATTGCTGCACTGACAGCAGGTATCGATCATACTTTAGAAGTCAGCAATGAAGAGTTGGCTGAAGCTACAAATTTGCACTATAGCTCAGATATCGAGGCACTTAGAAACTGTAATTTCTTTATTGTAACCGTGCCGACACCTATCGATGATTTTAAGCAGCCTGATTTGAGACCGCTGATCAATGCCTCAAAGGCGATTGGTACATTGTTGAAAAAAGACGACATTGTGGTCTATGAATCAACCGTATATCCTGGGGCGACTGAAGAGGTTTGTATTCCAGTATTAGAAAAAGTATCTGGACTAGTCTTCAACCAAGATTTTTATGCAGGTTACAGCCCTGAGCGTATCAATCCTGGCGATAAAGAGCATCGAGTGACCAATATTTTAAAGGTAACAGCAGGTTCTACACCTGAAGTCGCTAGCTTCGTTGATCAAGTGTATAACTTAATTATTACTGCGGGTACACATAAAGCACCAAGCATTAAGGTGGCAGAGGCTGCAAAAGTAATTGAAAACACCCAAAGAGATGTCAATATTGCTCTGATTAATGAACTAGCGGTGATCTTTAATAAAATGAATATAGATACAGAAGCAGTGCTCACGGCAGCAGGTACTAAGTGGAATTTTTTACCGTTTCGCCCGGGTCTAGTCGGTGGTCATTGTATCGGTGTTGATCCTTATTACTTAACACATAAAGCACAGGCCATTGGTTATAATCCTGAGATTATATTAGCCGGTCGCCGTCTAAACGATAGTATGGGCGAATATGTGGTGACGCAACTGGTCAAGACCATGATCAAAAAGCGTATTCAAGTCGAAGGAGCGAGAGTATTAGTTTTAGGGCTTAGCTTCAAAGAAAACTGCCCAGATGTGCGTAATACGAAAGTCATCGATATCGTCCATGAGCTCCGTGAATACAATATCGAGGTTGATGTCTATGACCCTTGGGTCGACGCTAAAGAAGCTGAACGAGAATATGAGATAACACCTATTGCCCAACCATTATCAAATCAATATGACGGCATTATTTTAGCGGTGGCACATGCCCAGTTTTTAGACATGGGTGTAGAGCACATTAGAAGCTTAGGTAAAAATGACCACGTCCTCTACGATTTAAAGTATGTTTTTACCAAAGAAGAAACCGACATACGCCTTTAAATATTCAAAGTAATAGGGAGTTATATAACATGATAGCCACGGCATATGAAAAAGTAAAAGCAGCGTTAGTTGACGAACCAAAAACGTGGCTGATCACAGGGGTCGCGGGTTTTATCGGCTCTAATTTATTAGAGACTCTACTCATACTGAATCAAAAAGTCGTGGGTTTAGATAACTTTGCGACTGGGTTTCAGCATAATCTGGATGAGGTGCAGTCGTTAGTCAGCGAGGAACAGTGGGCAAGATTTAGCTTTATGGAAGGTGATATCCGTCAGTTGGGAGATTGTGAAAAAGCTTGCCAGAGTGTTGATTATGTCCTACATCAAGCCGCACTAGGCTCAGTACCGCGCTCTATCGCCGATCCCATCAATACTAACGACACTAATATTTCAGGTTATTTAAATATGTTGGTCGCTGCACGCGATGCTAAGGTAGCAAGCTTCACCTACGCTGCTAGTAGCTCAACTTATGGTGATCACCCTGCACTGCCAAAAGTTGAAGATGCCATTGGTAAGCCTTTATCGCCTTATGCTGTTACCAAGTATGTTAATGAGTTGTATGCTGAGGTATTCACTCGTACTTATGGCTTTAAAACGATTGGCCTACGTTATTTTAATATTTTTGGTAAGCGCCAAACCCCTGATGGTGCGTATGCCGCGGTGATTCCCAAATGGACGGCGGCCATGATTCAGGGCGACGATGTTTATATTAATGGCGATGGTGATACTAGCCGCGATTTTAATTTTATCGAAAACGCAGTACAGGCCAATATCTTGGCAGCAACAGCCAACGATGACGCCAAAAATGAAGTATATAATGTGGCAGTTGGTGGTCGTACTACGCTGAATACGCTATTCACGGCGCTGCAAGAGCAATTAGCTGCAAATGGAGTGAGCTATAGCCAAGAGGCGGTGTATCGAGACTTTAGAGAGGGTGATGTGCGTCACAGCCAGGCAGACATTAGCAAGATACAGAACGCATTAGGCTACGTGCCACATTTTGATATTGTTCAAGGTATTGAGAAAGCTATGCCTTGGTATGTTGGGTCTTTAGCATAAAATAATAAGTAGGTTTCTATGAAAGTGCTAATCACAGGCGGTGCAGGCTTTATCGGTTCTGCTGTTATTCGCCACATTATAAATAATACTGATGATGAAGTCTTAAATATTGATAAATTGACTTATGCTGGTAATTTAGACTCGCTCAAAGAAATCGATCAAGATCCAAGATATGAGTTTCAACAGATTGATATCTGTGACACAGAAGCACTAGAGCAGGTATTTGACAGTTTTCAACCCAATCTTGTGATGCATTTAGCCGCAGAGTCCCATGTGGATCGATCTATAGATGGCCCTGCTGAGTTTATTACTACCAATATCGTGGGTACTTACACTTTACTGGAAGTTGCCCGAGCATACTGGCAGCAGCTCGAAGGAGTAGACAAGTCGAAATTCAAATTCCATCATATCTCTACTGATGAGGTCTATGGAGATTTAGAAGGCACGACCGACTTATTTACTGAAACTACACCTTATGCACCGAGCTCACCGTATTCTGCTTCCAAAGCAAGCTCCGATCATTTGGTTCGTGCATGGCATCGTACGTATGGCTTCCCTATTTTAGTCACTAACTGTTCTAACAATTACGGCCCTTATCATTTTCCTGAAAAGCTTATCCCATTAGTCATTTTAAATGCGTTAGATGGGAAGTCACTACCTATTTATGGCAAAGGGAATCAAATACGCGATTGGTTGTTCGTAGAAGATCATGCACGCGCATTATATCAAGTGGTCACTGAAGGAAAGGTTGGTGAGACTTATAATATCGGTGGGCATAACGAAAAGCAAAATATCGATGTAGTAAAAACAATTTGCGAAATCTTGGATGAGTTAAAGCCACAATCAAATGGTCAGCCATATGAATCACTCATTACTTTCGTAAAAGACCGTCCGGGACATGATTTACGCTATGCCATCGATGCTAGAAAAATTGCCAATGAATTAAACTGGACGCCCATTGAGACGTTTGATAGTGGCATTAGAAAAACAGTCGAATGGTATCTAAATAACATGGAATGGTGCAGCCGTGTCCAAGATGGCAGCTACCAACGCGAAAGACTAGGAGCAGGTGAATAAATGAACACAAAAGGTATTATTTTAGCAGGTGGTTCAGGAACACGTCTTTATCCTATTACTAAGGGTGTGTCTAAGCAGCTGCTACCTATCTATGACAAACCGATGATTTATTATCCGTTATCTGTATTAATGCTGGCAGGAATCCGTGAAGTGCTTGTCATTAGTACACCAGATGATATAGATGGTTTTAAGCGCTTACTTGGAGATGGTAAAGAGCTTGGCATCGACATCCACTATGCGGTTCAGCCAAGTCCAGATGGTCTAGCTCAAGCATTCATTATCGGTGAAGATTTCATTGGCGATAGCAATGTCTGCTTAGTGCTTGGCGACAATATCTTTTATGGTCAAGGCTTTACTCCTTTATTAAAGCAAGCCGTTAATCGCCAAAAAGGAGCGACCGTATTTGGATATCAAGTCAAAGATCCAGAGCGCTTTGGCGTTGTGGCATTTGATGAAGATAAGCGGGCGATTTCGATAGAAGAAAAACCTGTCAAGCCTAAATCTAATTATGCGGTAACTGGGCTTTATTTCTATGATAATGATGTGATAGAGATTGCGAAGAAGGTGAAGCCTTCTGATCGAGGTGAAGTTGAGATTACAACGGTCAATCAGATGTATATGGAACGTGGTGATCTCAATGTCGAGCTATTAGGTCGTGGATTTGCTTGGTTAGATACCGGTACACATGAGAGCTTATTAGAAGCTGCACAGTTTGTAGAAACCATTGAAAAGCGTCAAGGCTATAAAGTAGCCTGCTTAGAAGAAATTGCCCTCAATAACGGATGGCTGAGGAAACAGCAGGTTGCTAAGATTGGTCAGTCGATGAGCAAAAATGCTTATGGTCAGTATCTAATCTCTTTAGTAGGGGCAGAATAATGAGCATAATAGAATGGATCGAGTTACCAAATTTAGGGGACGATCGAGGTTCACTAATGGTGCTTGAATCTAATAAAAATGTACCTTTTAAGGTCAAAAGAATTTACTATATTCTTGATGCCAAGCCTGATATTCCTCGTGGATTTCATGCCCATAAAGAACTTATGCAGTTAGCTTTTTGTATAAAAGGTAGCTGCAATATGATAATGGATAATGGTATAGAAAAGCAGCAAGTGCGCATTGATAAATCTAATCTGGGTTTGATTATCCACCCTATGGTTTGGCATGAAATGCATAACTTTAGCGAAGATTGTGTGATGTTGGTGCTAGCAAGTGCACAATATGATGAAGCGGATTATATTCGTGATTACGATGAGTTTATAAATGAAGTTAATAAGCCTTTTATACACCCTTTGTCTGACGTTATGTCAACCACGATAGGTCAAAAAACTAAAGTTTGGCAATATAGTGTCATTCTTCCTAAAGCATCCATTGGTGAAAACTGTAATATTTGTGCTCATACATTGATTGAGAACGATGTTGTAATCGGTAATAACGTTACAGTTAAATCAGGCGTCTATATATGGGACGGTATTACTTTAAAAGATAATGTGTTTATCGGTCCTTGTGTCACCTTTACGAATGATAAGAAACCTCGCTCAAAGCAATATCCAGATGAATTTCCAAAAACCATTGTAGAGGAAGGAGCAAGCATTGGCGCTAACGCCACTCTTTTACCTGGTATCACCATTGGAAAAAATGCATTAGTGGGTGCTGGAGCAGTCGTTACTAAGAATGTGCCAGAAAATGCAATTGTAGTTGGAAATCCAGCAATTATCAAAGGTCACGTATAAATGATCAAACCTTTGACTTCAATAAGAATGATATTTGCAATTTTTGTTTTTCTAAGTCATCTATCATTTTTGGAAAAAAATAATTCATATTCAAAATTATTTAATAATATATTTTCTGAGGGCTTTTTAGGGGTAAGTTTTTTCTTTATACTAAGT
>NZ_CAJHBP010000039.1:0-19970 GCF_904846665.1 Psychrobacter sp. Pi2-51 | reverse complement strand
ACTCAAACACTCAAACACTCAAACACTCAAACACTCAAACACTCAAACACTCAAACACTCAAACACTCAAACACTCAAACACTCAAACACTCAAATACTCAAATACTCAAATACTCAAATACTCAAATACTCAAATACTCAAATACTCAAATACTCAAATACTCAAATACTCAAATACTCAAATACTCAAATACTCAAATACTCAAATACTCAAATACTCAAAATTATTTTGAGGATCTGTAATAATCCTTGTCAAATAAAAGTGGGCTGTTATCAAAGTTCCTTTAACATATTCTATTTTTAGTAGTTTATTAGCTTAAATAGGATCAAGAAAAATATTGATTACGTTTCAGGTTACAGTATTTTAGCCGAATCTTTTATAAACGAATCATTATCGCAACGATGATACTGATACTAACTTGAGCTTGATTGTCAAGGCAGACTTTCCTGCGTATAGCAGGGTTTGTTCTAACTATTCAAACCATCTGCTTCATCTTTAAAGGTTTCTACAACCACAGAGAAAATATCGTCCCAAACCTCATCATTTGTTAAAAATGGATAATCCTTCAATAGCTTATTACTTTTAGCACCCTTATTCTGTAGCATGC
Organism: Psychrobacter sp. Pi2-51; assembly: GCF_904846665.1. Classification (NCBI taxonomy): domain Bacteria; kingdom Pseudomonadati; phylum Pseudomonadota; class Gammaproteobacteria; order Moraxellales; family Moraxellaceae; genus Psychrobacter; species Psychrobacter sp. Pi2-51. The sequence continues at coordinate 19,362 of NZ_CAJHBP010000039.1, read as the reverse complement.
TGCGAATGATTCTATCGGCATAGCTGTTGGGCATCTCAACAACCTCTTTTATCGCCAGTCGTGCATGGTCATGCTTTCTTAGGTACTGTGACTCGTTATGCATCTCTTTTTCAATAACATGAGCAATTAGTCTTGATAAATACTGAACGTGAGGCGTTAGTTCCATAAAGCACCATGCAGGTTGAATGAGGTGAGTGTTTTCAAAATTTAAGTTTGAGCGAATACCATCGGGGTAAGTAACCGCCTGTTTATCAAAGCTGTAATGATCACGGATTTGCTTCATAAGCGGCACAGAGACACGGTCTAAAATCTTATCATAGGCATGACGGTCTGAGGGGTGTTCAGCAATGGCTTGTGATATAGGTAGGATAATCGGCTCATGAATGACCTGGTCTCGCCTGAGGACATCATTAATTAAGAAGCGATGTACACGGCCATTGCCATCCGCTAGCGGATGAATATACACAAAGGAAAAGGAGACAACAGCACTACGCATCAGTGCTGATTGTCCCTCAGTCTTTTCCATAAATACCTGTAACCCTTCTAGCTTATTAGCAATGTCATCAGCTGGTGGCGCGATATAGTGCACAATTTCTTTAAAGCCATTGACCTGAGTATGCGAGACAAAAACTGGTGATTGACGGACACCATACTGCTGGATAACCGTTTTACTACCGAGTATCTCTTGTTGCAGCTCGGCTAGTGATTCAGGATCAAGCGGAATGTTACCGGTGCCGGTACGCCGCGCCATCACATCGGCAAAACGTTCAATACGTTTTAACTCTTTTCCCTCACCTTCTATAGTAAAGCTGGCTTTACTCTCTCTTAGTGTCATCCATACGGAGGCGCGCATCAGTAAGTCTTGCCCAAATTCATCGTTAAGTTTGTCAACCATCGTGGCAATATCAAGTGTAGCTGCTTGCGTAAAGGCCTCTGTTTTCACCAGCATCGGACAGAAATGACGGGTTCCTGCTAGATTGTCATTGATACGCCAGCGAGCGTTCTTGATGACCTGCGAAGGACTTGAAGTAACCAATTTCTTAGCATCTAAAGCATCCACATAGTTACCACCTATATTACTTGGTACCTCTAAACGCTTATCCATGAGCCATTCATATAAGAAAGCCATTCTACGGGCATAGCTGCCTGTCGGCTCAGCGTTTACCCATGCTTGTACGTCATCAGCACCTACCTGCTCAAATAGACGAACCAGTAACTCTAAATTCAGTACTTCATGACGCATGTGAAACTGTAAGTGCGCAATGATAGTGTCCAGTGGACGCGCGGTTTCCTGATAAGCGTTATGAATGACGTCACCGTCTTTATAGGTTTGTCTGCGTCCACCGATACTGCTGCTGACATATAAAGGGGAAACCAGCTCAATACTGGCATAGCGGACAAGCCATGCTGCGCCAATAGGATCTGAGGTAGGGGTATTCATCATGAGTGGCTCAAGCGATTATAGATAAGCCATTTTGCGCAAAAACAATTATGAATGCAATATAATGATTATAATGAAGCATTATTGCATTAAAACGATTTTCGTATGACATTGCGATACCTTTAGATTAAGACAAAAGAGCATGTTGAATCAATTGCCTACAAACATTAGCGTCTGAAAATACAAACAGAAAATATAGGTCGATATTTAAAATACCTCAACTATTAACCTGCTTTAAGACACGATAAACAGTAGCTACGCCAACACCAACCGCCTTAGCGATCTCTTCTTTTGTCATATTGTTTTGACTGGCCAATTCTTTAATACGATTGTGTTTTGCGGTATTGGCTTTCTTACCAGTGGGTTTATAGCCACTGTTGGCCAATCCTTGTTTAATGCGCTCTCTACGCTTGTCATTATCAAGCTTTGCCATGGTCGCTAATAAATCGATCAGCATATCGTTAATCACTTTTAGGATCTCACCTGTCATACCGTCACTCATCGTATGTGTGGTTGGTAGATCAGCCACCACCAATCGTAAGCCCTTATCTTTGATACGCTGCTTTAGAATCGAAAAATCAACTTGAGATAGTCTGCTTAATCTATCTACGCTTTCAACCAATAAAATATCGCCTTGCTCGGCGTCCTTTAGCAACTTAGCTAATACTGGTCTATCGAGCTTTGTACCACTGAAGTGCTCAACGTAATCAACATAGCTATCACCATAGCGGCTACTGAAGGCAACCAAATCTACTAATGCTCTAGTAGCGTCTTGATCCTTAGTGCTGGCTCTCACATAAATACGAACGGTCATAACGCCCCTCTATTACTTAGACTTGATAATTAATGTTCATTGATAATATCAGGATATTACTATCGTTTAATTGCTAAGATAAGTCAAATGATAGATAGATTATCGTTTAGAGGTTTTATGTTTTGGGTATAGACTAATGGTAGACCGCTTAGCACTTTTAAATCAGTATGACTGGGACATCTTAAAAAAATACTGTCTGAGAAAAAGCTAGCGGTAGTATCAAAAGAGCTGCCGACTTCATATATGGCCTTGTAGCCTGCAAACAATACTGAGTTTATGACTAGCGTATTGCAAGCCATCACCTCAATGGTGCTTGATATTTTCGTTGATATTGCTAGAAAGAACTATAAAGATCGGCGTAACCGTCAGATGCAAGGTATTGCTCGTGTTAAAACAGAGGGTAAATACTCAGGACGTAGGAAAGATACCGGGAAGCGTAAGATTATCGCTAGTCTCCTAAAATTTGGGCATAGCTATTCTGAAATACAAATTACGGCTAAGTGCTCGCGTCAACTGATAGTTGTTGTAGCTAAAGAAACGGAATGATACTCAAATACTCAAATACTCAAATACTCAAATTCATTTTTCTCTTACCATCATTTCATAATGTGCAAGATGGTTAGTATGCTTGAAGATATCTTTAAATATGCGTTTGTATTCATCTATAGTTGAGCTTTGGTCATCAACGTACAAGTCGTCTGGTATACAGTGAGATCCATCATTAACCCAACATATAAGAGATCTACAAATCAATTGCTCGTGAGTACATGAGAAGCATGCCAAAATGTCATTATCCTCAATCCCTCCAAGGATCTTGAAATAATTTTCAATGATACGTCGCATAGAATTTTGAAGTGTTGTTTGAGACGTTGAATCTTCTCTTAACTCTTGCCATAAAAGCTCATAAGAGCTTTTTATAGGGTTTTTATTATAATAGTTTTTTATGCTCGTAACATTTCCAACTTTTCTAAGATTCCAGAAGTTAGCTCTACAGCTGGCTTTTAGTTTGTTACTTGTATAGGAAATTTCTTTATGAAAATATACATTATGAGTCAGGACTATTAGTTGTTTTATCTTGTGGTTGCTATCATTGTTTATATCGTAAATGATATCTTTTACTAAGCTACTAACAACAAATAGGATGTTACTATCTAAGCTTGATATAGGGTCATCAATAACGATCACTCGGTTTGAATTTATCGTACTTTCTGTCGATCCACCTTTGCAAAGATGATAAAAATAAAGAAAAGTTATAAAAGAAACTTCACCTTCACTCAACGTTTCATTAGCAATAGAACCATCATTTCTCTTTAATTGATAGTGTTTGTTACTATCTGGACTTTCCACTATAGAAAATCCCGTAAACCCGAAGTAACTCAAAGAGCTGTTTATATCATCAATTGTTTTTTTAGTATTCGTCTTTTTCTGAGATAGTTGTGCTATCTCTCTATTTATTTTCTTAATGTTAGCTTCCGTCGTCGCTAGACGCTCATTAATACTCCTAATAGCACTATTAGCATTTTTACTCTCCCTATTATATTTCTTTAGATTATCCTTATTTAGTTCAGCTATGTATCGCCAAGAATTTCTTACTAGTTCTGCTTTTGAAGCACCTAATCTTGAAACCAATGCATTTTGTTTATCAATCAGGCTATTTGCTTCATTAATAATTTTCTGTAGTTGCCCGATTTCAGTCATAGTGACATCTATGTCGATAACCCTGTTAGGTTTCTCTAACTTGCTAGCTATAAGGTTTATATTTAATTGGATTTTAGTTCTAAGTTGAGCCATAAACCGTTCAAACGAAACCGAATCGAAAGCATAGGAGGTTTTAACTTTGTGAGCGTCGGCTATCTGTTGGAATGAATTGAGCAACTTATCTGAGTAGCTGGTATATGTATTTTGCAAAGACTTTAATAGATTTTCTTTGATTGTGTAGTTGTTATCAAAATAACTGTGAATATCTTCTCTGAAATTATGGTCTATTGTGTCCTTTTGACAGAATGGACATGTTTCCACATTATCTTGGAGATAGGTCGATCCTTCACGTACCCAAGAGCTGATATTCAAACTTTCTATCAGTGCTGATATGTTAATGTCACCTTTTCCTACAATGATCTCTTTCCAAATATCATTGTTCTCTACCTGATCTAGCCCTGATGAAGGGCTTATAATCTTTGGCAAAGACGAAGGAGCCTTGCCATAAAGAGTCTCTGACTGTTCTTCTAATTCCTTCAAATCTAGGAGTGCTGCTGTGCCACCCAATTCGATCAAACTTTTCGCAAAAAAATCCTCTTTCTTCCCAAGATATCCCGATAGTGGGCTTTTTAAAGCATTTTTTCTCAACTCTCCGCTATCAAACCAGACAGCATCAACGACCTCTTTCTTTAAATCTAGTAAGTCTTTTTTCTTATCTGCTAAGCTTTTTCCTAGTCCGAAACTTACTTTTTCTAAACCTTCAACTTCATTTTGTTTTTTTAAGATCAATTTTTCGTTATCTATATCGTCCTCACCAATTGTAAACACCCCGTTCAAGCTGGCATTATTGAGTATATTTTTCTCTTTAAAATCCTTATTATAAACATGAATATCAAGGGGTCTATCTGACAACCATCTTATTGTACAGTTGGGAGAACGAGTTCTTAATAGATTAGAAAGAGTGGTTTTTCCACTTCCATTGGTTCCATATATAAAGTTAATCTTACCTAAATCATTACAACTAATGCCTGACTCATTGTAGGTAGCAATATTTTTTACTTGGAAACTTTCGATCATAACGCTATCCGTATAGAAAGGTCTTAGTGTATTTTGATAAATAAAAGTATACTAAATTCGTGTAAATATAACTAAACCACCCGATGCCTCTTAAAGTTCTCAGCCTGCTCAAATATCTCTTTGTAGACCTCTTTGGAATCTACAGGTGGATAGCCCCATTCATCGAGCAATACCATCAAATCAAACTGTAGCTCAGCTTTGATGTCATCACGCTTGTTCCAGTCAGTGTATTTAGCCTTCTCATCGATGAGCTTTTTCACTTCTTTAGACAGCTCAATCAGCTTGTCCTCTGGATAAGTGAAATCGTACTTATGCGCCAATGATAGCAGAATGTCATAAAACGCTTTTTCTTCAAAGTCGATACCCATCTCACCAAACGACGCCATCTCAACCCGTAGCTCGTTATACAGCTTGATGATCTCATCAGAGAAATCACCAATGACTTCAGCGCGCAGTATGTCTTGTTCGTCACGGTCGTTATACTTCTCAACCAAAGCATTCATCTTCTTACTGAAATCAACGCCCTTCACCTTGTTGGTCTTTTTAAGCTCACCAATGGCTTTAGCGAGTAGCTGCTGTAGTAGCTCTAGCTTGGTATTTGGCTGCTTGATCACTTCAAGCTTGGCTAAGTAGTCTTCATCGAAGATATCAATTTCACCGTCAGTGTTATCACCCAGCTTAAAGATCTCTTCAACGCCATCACTCATCAGCGCGTCTTTGACAAGGTCACGTACCTTTTGGTTCATCTGCTCAACGTCAGGTGCACCGCCAGTAGTGATTTTAAAGATAATGGTACGAATGGCTAGGTAGTAATGAATCTTATCTTTGTGCGCCTTTGTGAGTGCTTCACTACCCACACAAATATCATAGGCAGACTTCAGACACTTGGCCAAGTCCATAAAGCGTTTTTCTAACTTCTTAGATTGCAACGCAAAGTCAGCCGCCGCGTTCAAGCAATTGAGCTGATCTAGTGGCGTGCCGTTAAAGTATAGGTTAGAGTCAAACTTATGATAGACGGTATCTAGTAGATCCAAATGGTCTTTGACCACCACGACTGACTTTTGGATATCGTCTAGGTTTTGAACCTGACCGCTGGTGTAATGCGAGAGCGCTAGATTCATTTGCTTTTTGATGCCGATGTAATCAACGACTAAGCCGCTTTCCTTGCCTTCAAACTTACGATTGACCCGTGAGATGGTCTGAATCAGGCTGTGCTTTTGTAGGGGTTTATCAATGTAGATGGTATCGAGAAAGGGTACGTCAAAGCCTGTGAGCCACATGTCGACGACGATGGCGATCTTAAAGTTAGATTTGCCGTTCTTAAACTGACGATCAAGCTCTTTGCGGTAGTCTTTATTACCCAGATTGTCCCACATGCCTTTTTCATCATCCTTGTTACGAGTCATGATCATCTTGACGCGCTCCATGGGCATGACATTTTTCTTATCACTCTCTGACAAGGTTGAGCCTTCCTCACATGCTTTTACTTCGTTCCATTCAGGACGCAGCTCTATAATGTCTTTATATAACTGATAGGCAGCTTCCCGGCTGCTACAGACAAACATCGCCTTACCTTTTCGCGTCGTGCCCTCTTCTACTCGCGCTTCATAATGTGTCACAAAGTCTTCAGCAATGGCACGGATGCGGTCAGGGTCACCAAGTATGGTGGACATACTCGCCATGGCTTTTTTGCTTTTCTCTATCTGATACTCATTGGTGCCAGCATCCGCGCTTTCTTGATAGTATTTCTCTACTTCGTCAAGCTGCTTGCTATCGAGTAGCACCTTGGCAGCGCGACCTTCATAGACAATACGCACCGTGATTTCATCGAATACTGACTCAACCATGGTATAGCTATCAATGACTGGACCGAAGACATCAAGGGTGGCATCAATCGGCGTACCTGTGAAGCCAACGTAAGTGGCATTGGGCAATGAATCATGCAGGTACTTAGCGAAGCCGTAGCTCTTCTTGACACCGTCTTCAGTGACGGTAATCTTCTGCTGAAGATTAATCTGGCTACGGTGTGCTTCATCTGAGATACAAATGACGTTGGTACGCTCAGTCAGCAACGCTAAATCTTCAGTGAACTTATGGATGGTGGTCAAAAACACACCGCCACTTCTGCGACCTTTTAACTGTTCGCGTAGATGCGCTCGACTTTCGACACTGATGATATTGTCATCGCCGATATAGGTCTTAGCATTGGTAAAGGTTTCAGACAGCTGACCGTCTAAGTCGGTGCGATCGGTGATTAAGATAATGGTGGGACTGCCAAGCTCCACATCGCGCATCAGCAGACGTGCTAGAAACAGCATGGTAAAGCTCTTACCACAGCCAGTGGCGCCAAAGTACGTACCACCCTTTCCGTCTCGTAAAGCATCGCTCTCATCAAACTTGCCGTTTGTATCCAGCACTTTCATATGGCGCTTAATATTGTCAAACAGTTTGGTGGCTGCATAATACTGCGGATAGCGACAAACGATTTTTTCTTCCTTGCTTGATTTGTCAGGCACATAGATAAAATTTCGAATGACATCAACCAAACGTTCTTTATCAAATAATCCGCTAATCATGGTTAGTAAGGAATGGATACCGTCTTTCTCAAGCTTTTCATCGCCCGTCACTTTGCGCCAAGAGTAATAGAACTCATAAGGCGCAAAGAACGAGCCCATCTTTGAGTTAACCCCATCGCTGATGACACATAGGGCATTGTATTTAAACAGCTCTGGAATATCGCGCTTATAGCGAGTGGTCAGCTGGGTGTAGGCATCAAACATAGTAGCATCTTCACGGATGCTACTCTTAAACTCAAACACTACCAGTGGCAAGCCATTGATATAGAGAATACCATCAGGAATACGCAGCTCAAAGCCTTGTATCTCCATCTGATTGACGATGCGATAGCGATTGTTATCGAGTACTTCATAATCAATTAGCTGGATGTATAGGTCTTTTTGGGTATAGTCCTCACGCTTCAAGAAAAACCCGTCAGCGACAAACTTCATGATGGCTTTGTTGGTGTCGTACAGATCAGACGCAGGAAGGTACTCAAGCTTATGAATGATGGACTCAATCTCATATTCTGTGATCAAGTCATCTTTATAACGGGTGGCTAGAAACTGTCGAAGATCAGACTTAATCAGCACATCGTCAGGATTACGGTCGAGTGCTTCGCCTAGCGTATGTGGATAGCCCTCAGCTGCTAGTAGCTCGATAATGGCTTGCTCAAGTCTGTCTTCGGTGAATTTCAATGGTAAGTCCTTTTTATTATTCTATATTATCTTTATCAACGATTAATACGCCAGTTCACGGCTAAACCAAAGCTAAGTTATTCATAAGCCTTTTTCACCGGATTGAACTTCACAATCTTGCTGTAATTGACACTATTGATACGCTCATAGTCGTCAGTAGGTTTATCGCCTTTATAAGTCAATTTAATAGGATAATAAGTAGTGTTTTCAGGCATAACTTTAAAAGTGACATCATAGCTGTAGTACAGAGGTGAGTCTTCCTCATAATTCCCAGCATTACTTGAACCAGCATCACCCAATGTATATACATCAATAAATGCATTTTCAGATAAATATAGGACATCCCACCAGGTATCCGTTGTCCCAGTAGAGGTATAACCATTCATAAATATACTGCCCATTAGGTTTTTCCCCAACGGCTGTAGACCGTTCTGAATATCTTCGGCATAAAGTCCAACTCGCCCCCAGCTAGTAGAAAACTCCACGTCCTTTGGTGTTTTACTTACCAATTGAAACTGGCCGTTACTTAGCTTTTGAAAACTGTATAAATCAGCTGTTGCACCACAAACATGGCAAGAAACCAATGAACCATTATTGACTTGCACTTTTTCGATGATGGCCAAATAACGTGGCTCACCTGCTACATTTTTATAAGGCAATACCGGATGCATTAGAGCAACTGTTCTCTCTCCATCGCTATCAATACTGTCTAAACCAATATTTGGCATCGACTCAATATATTCATCATCAATAAACTCATAACCCATACGACCACTATAGAACTCACGCATGACTTCTTTAAAGCTCAAGTCCTTGATTTTGACCTGAGCCATTTGACTGGCAGAGAAAGCAGGAGCGGCAGCCATTGCAGGAGTTACTGATAAAGCACCTAAACTAAGCGCCAAACTAAGTAAAAGCTTCTTCATCTTGAACTCCATTAATAATCATTTTTTTGGGATACACGTTTACTATCAAAAGCTATACAGCTTTATCCACCAGTTCAGCTGCATCAGAAATACGCAATTCACCTGACATTAACTTAGGTAAAAGGGTGTCGCGAAGTTTCGATAGAGTTTTTGCTTGAAGGCTGTTTCCTAAAATCTTCTCAAAATAAGGATTCACTAGATCGTCAAACTTCCTTGTCAAACGTCCACCTCCAAATGCTACATTAATAGATTTAAATGTATCTCCAGTAATGGTATTGAACACAGATCCATGCCCTTTACTCTGAAGCTCTGATACGCTTAGAAACACAGAGTAGTAAACGAAAGTATTAGAAATACCTTCATTCCCTGAAACTCCATAGCATGATTGATTCATAGCCATTGGACGAGAAACCATGGCACATTTACCAACTGTTCCTCGTGCACTAATGATTGTTGTCCCAACAGATAAAATTTTAGTTGAGGAGTTCTCTACACCTAAACTGGTAACGTATTTTTCAGTATCGAGAACAAAAACATCAGATGAGGACGGAGCATCTACAACCGAGAACCAAGGAATATTACCATTCCAATATTCAGGAATTGATGTCTTTGGCGTACCACCTCCAGTTAATTTTATTAATGATGCAAGTGGTGTTACTTTCCACCCCTTCGGAATCCATCCCATCTCTTCCGTAAACTCAAACTCATCAGGGAATAATGCCTGAATATCTGAATTGTCTTTTTTCTCAATGCCTTTACGTTGCTCAGCACGTTCGATAAATTCATCAGGAATGGCATTACCAGCTGCGAGCGCATTATCAATCACGGGATCAAAGTCAACAAACCAGCTTTTAAACAACGCCTGCGCCATCGCTTCTAGCGTTTCGTTCATTTGGCGGTTTAGCTCGATTTTGTCGTCTAATGAGCCAAGGATATGGGCAATGGCTTTTTGAGTATCCAAACTTGGTATGTTCAAAGGAACGCGCTTGAGTATTCCTGTATTAAGATTAGGCATAGTAGCGCCAACAGCGTGTCTGATTATCCACTCTTGATTTATAGGCGAACTTAAGTGATAGGTCAAGAAACGAGCATCTATGCTATTACCAGGTCTTACAAGTAAGCATCCAGTACCACAAAACATTCCTTCTTCAAGTTCAGTAATCAACGCTTTTCTAGTTACGTCACCTCGGCGACTGTATACGATATCGTTCTTTTTCACTAAATGCTTTGATAGTCTTTCTGCATCTTCCTTAGTTATTCTAGCTATACCAGATAAATCTATTTTATTATTGATAATATTAAGAGGCATGATTACTGGAATCCCCTCATCAACATAATCAGAGGCATGTAATTGGCTACCAAATGGTCCTGTCTGAATTATTCCATTGCCTAGCTTTACTATTTCTCCAAGAGTTGTTTTTACCCAATCACTCGCCATAACCCAACACCTCCAAGTTCTGGCGAATGGTTGCGTCTAGCTTTTCAGATTCTTGCATCTGTGCATACAGCGTTTGGCTGAGTTCTAACATTTTTGTCTCAAACAGGATTCCGTCATCCTCAATTGCAGCAGCACCGACATAACGCCCAGGCGTGAGCACATAGTCATTAGCTTCGATATCCGCTAGGCTTGCTGATTTACAGTAGCCTGCCTCATCGCTATAGGCTTCATAACCGCCAGCTTCCGCCTCACCGCGCCATGCATGATACGTCTTAGCAATCGCCTCAATATCATCAGTAGAGAACTCTTTATGCGTCCTATCAATCATCGCACCGATATTACGGGCATCAATGAATAGCGTTTCACCGCTACGATTACGTAAACCGCGAGCTTTACTATCAGCAGACTTGGCGGCTTTGTCTTTACTGATAAACCATAAGCACACTGGAATCTGCGTGGTATAAAACAACTGACCCGGTAGCGCAATCATACAATCGACCAGATCGTTTTTGATGATTTGCTCGCGTATATCACCTTCACCACTGGTAGTAGTAGACATCGAACCATTGGCCAATACGAAACCTGCTGTACCATGCTCAGAGAGCTTGGATATCATGTGTAATATCCACGCATAGTTGGCATTGCCCGTCGGCGGTGTCGGATACCCTGCCCAGCGGGGGTCATCGACCAGCTCATCAGGTCCGCGCCAATCCTTTTGGTTAAAAGGTGGGTTTGCCATGATGAAGTCTGCTTTTAGGTCTTCGTGCTGATCTTTAAAGAACGTATCGGCAGCCACATCACCCAAGTTGCTAGAGATACCACGAATGGCAAGGTTCATCTTAGCGAGCTTGTAGGTCGTGCTGGTGTACTCCTGCCCATAGATAGACACGTCTTTGGTATTACCGTGGTGACTCTCGATGAACTTGATGGACTGGACGAACATACCGCCCGAACCGCAGCAGGGATCATAGATTTTGCCTTGATACGGCTCAACCATTTCTGCAATCAGATTGACCACCGATTTAGGCGTATAGAACTCACCGCCACCCTTGCCTTCAGTCGCGGCAAACTTACCCAAGAAATATTCGTACACGCGCCCTACCGTGTCTTCTTCTGGATTACCAATAGTGTCGATGTTATTGACCACATCAATCAAGGCGGCAAGCTTACTGGCCGTTAAGCCAAGACGTGAGAAGTAGTTATCAGGCAATGCACCTTTCAATGATTGATTGGTCTTTTCAATGGTACTGAGCGCCGTATCGATTTTAAGCGCGATGTCTTCTTGCTTAGCATTCTGCTGGATAAAACTCCAACGACTCTCCTCCGGTAAATAGAATACGTTGTCTTTGGTATAGGCTTGCACCATGTCGATATGCTTTTCATAGCCCGTATCAATAAGCTTTTGGCGCTGCTGCTCAAAAGTATCACTGATGAATTTTAAGAAAATCAGGCTAAGGACGATATGCTTATATTCTGAGGATTCAACACTACCTCGTAGCTTGTTGGCAGCATCCCAAAGGGCTTCTTCAAAGCGACCGTCTTTTATAGTGTCGTTCTTATTTGCAGGTGTTTTAGCCATGTTTTTTTGTTCTCTATGTTCTGAGGGGCAGTATTAGTTAAAGTTTGAATTCAGTTAGCCAGTTGTTTTAATAGGTATTTATAAAGCTAACCTGTAGAAATATCGGACTAAAACAAATCTAACCTGTAAGAAGTACAATCTTTCTACAGGTTAGGCAGTAAAAGATAGTTTCTAAATAGCGCATAGATAGCGCAACTACGTATAGATTAACAGTAACAAATCAAGGGTAACAATACTCGTTATTAGTCTGTCACTATGAAAAATTCTGGCTGAATGGAAGTTGTCAAAAATCAGCCCTAAAATCCGATAATATGTATAGTTTTTTGAGTTTTTTATACATATCCTTTTTATAGGCATAAAAAATCGGATTTTTTATGCCTATCGCTCAACCAACTTTTCTTCAATCATTTCAGTTAATAGCTCAGTCACTGTCTTTCGGTTATCAAGCGCAAACTTTTTGAATGCAATATACTTATCTTTGTCAATATTAAAGTTTACTCGTGCCGTTTTTTGAGGACTATCGGTCACGTCTGACAAAGATAACTCATCTTTTACCTTCTTGCTGGGACGACCTGCTGCTAAGCTCATCATTTACTCCTTATCAAAGAATGTTTTAATTTCATTAACCAATGCTGTCATTTCTTGTACCGCATTACTATTCACTGACTCAGTATCAAACACGGTCTTGCCTAATGCTGCGCTATTTGGATAACTTACACGTTGCATAATTCTACTATCTAACACAGGTAGACCGTACTCTAGTAAAACTGAAGCCACATCCTTACCAATATTAGTATTCTGAATTGCCCTAGACACTACAAAGGCTGCTTTTAGTTTACCGTCAGTCATCTCTATACGCTGCTTTACTAAGTCTACTAAATCGCTAGTCGCCCAGACATCGTATGGGCTAGGCTGTACAGGAATTAATACAAAATCAGCCGCCTTAATTGCAGATAAAGCCAAACTAGTTGCTTGTGGTGAACCATCAATCACCACATACTCTTTATCAGAGACGTTTTTTAGATCTTTATCAAGCGTAGGTCTATCGAGACCTATCACTGGTACTGGATTATCTTCATCTACAGCTCGCCAATCCCGTGCACTGCCCTGCTGATCACTATCTACTAGCAATACACTATGTCCTTGCAGCTGCAAGCCACGAGCTAATTGAGTGGCAATAGTTGTCTTGCCACTGCCTCCTTTTTGATTCAACACAGCAATGACTTTCATAGAGCAATCCTAAGTTTGAGTATTTGAGTATTTGAGTATTTGAGTATTTGAGTATTTGAGTATTTGAGTATTTGAGTATTATTAAGACTTTACTCAATAGTTAGATGAATAGCAACATTTTTAAAAAATAACTATATCTTTGATATCGACTGAATTTCTATGTGAATAATATTCATAAAAATGCATAAATTTATCAAAGACTGAGATGCCCCAGTAAACTGACTGCTAACATATAAAGTGTAGCTATCAAGTATCAATATGAGCTACTAAAAGCAATACTTTAGCCGCTCATATTCGTTATAATCCGCTCACCAATCAAAAACCACTAATATGAATGAGGGAACCACTATGGTGAAGTGTCACTTATCGACCATCATGGGTGAAAGACGCCTTAAAATTGCCGATATCTCAAGAGATACTGGCATCAATCGTGGCACCATTACTCGCATGTATCATGAAGAAGCCACCCGTGTTGATCTAGATGTCATCGAGTCTTTATGTACTTATCTTAGAATCAATGTTGGTGATTTATACGAAATCATAAATGAGGACAGCAGTGAGTCACCAGCATAAATAACGTTGTCATGAGCTGTGATTGTCTTTAAACGAATAAAAAGACCTACAGAAGGTTATTTTCTCTTGCAATAGATTAAAATATAGGTATAATTTGACCTGTAGTAAGTCATTTTATTTATTATACGCATATAATGGTCTATAGGAGAATACCAATGAATAACAATCTATCTCGGCTCAATAGCTGCACATGGTTTAGTGAACAGACTAAAACGTTAGCCTCTCAGCTGTTATTAAGCTTACAAATACAGCAAGGCTTACAGCTGGCAACCCTACTTGGTGTTGACCCCATTCTTTATAATGATGAAGCGGTTTATGTCTGGGTGCAACGACAGCTAGATGACGGTCTTATCGTTGACGATCATGCGTTAAGCACCCTTGAAACTGCTTTTATAGAGTTGGTCACAGCTCACACTGACCAAGCAGCGTAATGGCTTTAGCTTATATTTACAGACTTCTTGTTTAACAAGAAACAATAATCCTTAAAGCCAGATAAAGTGTCATTATCTGGCTTCTTGATATAGACAAAGATAACGACAATCAAACAAGCTTTTTTCAGTCTTATATGTCTCAGAAGACGCACTTTTGGGCAATATGGCTTACTGTTACCATATGCCTTTACTCAGTCGGCTCTGCACGCGGCACCCCAGCTATTTTATAATAAACAAAGCCTCTCTCATCTCTCAAAACACTTTTGCTGTCTGCTCTAACGCACCAGCTGATTGCATCAGGCTGCGCTTCATTAACATCACAAGCCAAAATAATCTGCTGACTTTGAGCGTTATCAAATGCCTGCTTCCACCCCGTTTCAAGCTCATCGATGCCGCGCTGTAGCTCTGCTTGCTGGTATCTCATCTCTGCAATCTCATCAAAGCTTGGCACATACCAAAATACCAGGGCCACCAAACTTATTATCACAGCCATCGTACCCGCTGCGACAACGGCTGCAATCCTTTTAATACTCATAGTCTCAATGGACTTATGAATTTTGTCCAAGTCTTTACTAGCTCTACCCTCAACCTGCTCAATCCGCGTTTTGGTGGTGGTCTCAAAGGTCTCAATATCTTCAATAATCTGCTTATGACCAGCTTGGTACTGATTGGTGAATAGGGCTAGATTGTCAGCGCTTGCGCCAAGCTTGTCAGCCACCGCTTGCATGATACTCACTTGTACCTCTATGCTGTCGTTTTTAGCAGTAACGACCGACTCTACAGCCGTATCAATCTGCTGTTTCATATCGGTGATGATGCCTGCTATTTTGTCATCATAACGACGCGGCATCTCATTGTCAGTAAAAGCAGTCACTGCCGCTTGTAGCTGCTTTAACACGAGTTCTTGATACTGACTCAATGCCTGCGAAGTCGTGCTTGCGCTACTACCTAATTCTTCAATGGCAGAAGACACCTCATTCACCTTGCTATCAATACCGCTAAGCGAACGCTCAAGCCGCCTCGCTACCGCATCATCGGCTCGCTTAATCAGCTCACGCAAGGCCCCAATGACCGGAGTCAATGAAGTCACTAGGTTAACAAGTTGATCGTGTATGTCTTGCTCAGTGCGGTCATTTTTATTCATAGTAAGTACTCATTATTGTAATCATCACAACTAAAATGGGCGTGGTGACGAGTAATGGCGCGCTTTTTCTTGAATAGCATTGTCTATATCCAGCACTTGTGCGGCCAAGATTTGCGCTAAATTTTGCGTGCCCACGCGGATGTCAGGAATCTGCTCAAAACGCTCATTAAGCGCGTTTATAGTATCAATTTTATGACGGTCGCTAGAAAGCGTGCCGAGCGCTTGTAATAGTGTCTGTACCGACGTATCTCTGTCTATCATCACCCGTTCTGCATCCGTGTCTCGCAAACGCTTTTGCAACGCGGTGACATTATCAGTATGCTGAAGCGTTTTTAAAACGAGGGCCTCAGCAGCTAACTTTTCAGCCGCCTCTATCACAGTGGCAGTAGTATCAATCGCTTTAAAGTCGATCTTATCAATACGGTCTTTAACCCGTACCAGCATATTATCAAACCTGCTCTGATACGCCTTGACTTCTGCCTGTCGGGTACGCGCAAGGGCAGTAGCATCTTGCTCTTTTTGTTGTTTTTCTTGCCGCCGCTTCTCTGCTTCCTCTCGCTCACGCCTAGCTTTGTTCTCAGTTTCGGCTTGCTCACGCGCTTTGTTGAGCTGGTATTGGAGCGCCATGGTACGAGTACGCCAGTCATCAAGCCGATCTGCGTTCAATTGAGTGGTCTTGGTACGGGTAATCTCATCGTATAAGTTATCATCTTGCACAATCACCGCTTCACTTTGATCAAGAAGGGCAATACGCTGCTCATAAAACGGCGATAGGCGCTGATAGGTTTTTTCACTGGTATTGATTTGCAGCTTTAATTGTTTGATGTCTTCATTATTGGCGGTTTTAAATGTCTTTACATCAGATACAAGCATCTTCAAACGTGCCTCAGCGGTATCATCTATCTCTACCGCTTTAAGAGCACGCAGCGCCTCACGCTCTTGCTCAAGCGCTTTAAAACGCTCAACATCAAGATCTGCCAGTGCCGCGAACTTATGATAGGTGTCAATGTTGCTCGTTACCTCGATCGCCTGCAAATCCTCAAACGCCTCGCGCCAGTGCCGCTGCAGCTCAGTTTTTTCAACATCAATCTCATCAAGCGATTTAAAATCAGTAGCCAGCTTATTCAGCGTTGCGGCAAACGGTTTTAGGGTGGCCTTAAGCGCCTTATGATCATCAATAACTCGATTGTTAAGGGGAATAAGCTTTTTTAAAACTGCTTTATTGTTCAGCACCGTTTTATCAATCTGTGACAGCTGCTCTTCAAGGCGGCTAACAGCGCGGCCTGTTTGTAGGGTGTCATCTTGTCTAAATTGATCAACCAACACTAAAGCCGTCTTTAGTGCCTCACTTTGCTCTTTCGTATGTATTTTCCGGGCAAGCTCAATCATTTTTTGGCGGGGCTCGCTAAAATCCTGCCCCACCTCCTCGGTGAACCGCTGGGTACTCTTAATGTTTTTATCAATGGTAATAATCTGTTTAGACTGGTGCGCTAACTCTTCATGCAGCGCATCAATGGTTGAAAATAAGGCGCTGCGTACCATCTTTTTTTGACTCACAAAGTCGGCTGAGATTGCTAAAAGCTCATCAAGTGCGTGATCATTGGCCACATCACTATGCGTCTGACTCTTATTTTTAGGAATAGCGGGTTCAAGTTCAGCGGCAGGATCTACAAAGCGGATATTACTGAGCTCAATTCGCGCAAAGGGTTTACGCTTTTTATAATGTATTGTGACGCCGTTAACCTCTTGTTCATTGCTTTCTAGGTCAATACGTCCCTTGTCGTCATACTCAATTACCAGACCATTTTTTTCAATGTAAGCATTGATCTCATCAATCGTCTCGTTGTACTCATGAATCACTGAACGATTGCCTTTGAGAATATCCTTATATAGTGACTTACCCAGTTTCATTTTTGGTAAACGACTGATGCCCAGCTCACGGTAGGATTTCTCACTAATGGTTTTATTCTCAGGCAGTAGCTCATTGGCCATATCCGCCCAAAGGGTGCGTTGATATTTAAGCTCATCGCCGCGCCCGTTTAACCCCTTAGATAAACGCTCCTCCGTTGACCACTGCAACCAATTCTTGCGTGCTGATAAAGCATAACCCTCAACATCCGCTACTATCTCACGGCTTGAGAGTAAAATATGGGCATGAAAGTTACGACTGGTCAGCTCAACCACTTCAACCTCCCCCACATGTTTCTCGTGACTGTGTGGCCGATGAATGGCTACATCGACAAGCACGTTATAGCGATCAGATAAGGTTTGAGCGTAGCGCTCGGCCAAAACTATACGCTGATCAGCGGTGATCCCATCAGGAAACATCACATCAATCTCAGTACCCAATTGAGCGTTTTTACGAGTCTCAATGCGTTCGATATCATTCCAAAAACCCTCACGTGTCACTGCTAGATCCCCAGCAAGAGTTGGCGTTATCAACGCCGTATGCATCACATTTTTCTCAATAACTTGCGTGTATTTAGTACCATCACTGTCCACTAAATTTAAGATTTTGTCTTTAGCTTTACTGGTGTAATCGTGGACGACTCCTGACTGCTCATCAGCCAGTTTTGAGCCAGAATTATAAGCCGACTTTGCCACCACGCTATGATTTTTCGCCTTACTAACGGCGCTAACTGACAGATGAAACCCTTTATTATTCATAGCAAAAAAACCCAACATTGAGAGATAATTTTTTGGGGGTTGTAGGGGGTTCGCCCCCTGCCGAACGACGGAGTTTATGTAAAAAAATAGCGCCCCTTGTGGGCCTTTTTTACATTAACTCCTAAGTTCGCTCTTAACAGAGGGTTAAAATACTACTGCGCCCACGAAACGATGTGGTCTTGTGTATTTTACTATCTTGCATACCTGTGTATGTACTGCTAGGATCAACTCTATCATAGTTGGCTAAAAAAGGATGAAGTAATGTCAGTAATATCAGATGATTTATTCGCAAATAAGATTAAGCAATTGCAGGCTCTTAAAAAAGAGATTGATCAGGACAGGCTTGAAGCACATAAAATATTGGGGGAGTGGTTGGCCAACGCATTGGACGATGATGACAATCATGAACTGCAAGCCATTTTTTTAGACGCACACGATAATGAAAAATATGTCCGTTTGAAAAAGCACCGTGAGTTTTTAAAGTCAATTGCTCATAAGATGCAAGGTGAGGCTAAGATGGTATCAAGCAGTTTTACTTCGCATAAAGACAATCAAGACAGTGAGTACGGTTCATTGTTTGATGACAAATCAGCAGCGCAATAACTGTTACTGTTAGCAATAGCCTATTCATCTGTACAACTGAATCGTCTTCTAATTAGTAAAATGCTAGAAGGCGATTTTTAGCTGTTTTAAGCGCTTTAAAATATATTTAGCTATCAGTGTATAGAACAGAGCATAGAATGCGTATAAGGGTGCTTTTTAGGCTTTCTAGCAACGATTTGAGATGTATTTACAGAGGTATCGATAATGGCTACTGAAAATGAAGACAAATTATCTACAAAAAATGCGCCTGAAAACATGAAACCAGCTTTGTCCAAAATGACAGATGCAGACATTCAAAAGATCTTTGATCGTGCTTTTGAAGATTTCCAGAGGTCGACTCTTGATTCGGACTATGAAAGTGAGGATTAATATCAAGTAAGCGGACAACAGCTGGTTGAGCTACTAAATAATTTTAAAAGCAGTTGGTAGCTCATATTATTATTTCAAATTCGTCGGTTTTTTTGCCTATTTTCCTATTACTTAAAAC
>NZ_CAJHBP010000038.1:0-21476 GCF_904846665.1 Psychrobacter sp. Pi2-51 | reverse complement strand
AGTACTCAAAGAAAAAGTCAGATACTGCTAAGTATCTGACTTCTCATAAACCCTCAACCTATTCTAGGATGGGACAGAATTTTGATAGCGTTTGATAATTATAGTCAGGTTAGGTGTAATATAAAAAGAGACAGCGTGACTGATATAAATTTTTTGTCGCCTCTGTCTGCGTACGTACAGCAAGCAAGAAAAATTTGTACCAGTCACGCATCATAATGTCGTTTATCCATTTTATTTAATATCGACTATAACTTTGATATAAGAGCAGGAGTGAAAAAACAGATAAAGGAGAGGATTGGTAGGCGGATTTTTTATTTGTCGTGTCTTTTTTATAGTGAGCTGACTGTACATCCATGCTTGTCCATGCTCGAAAGTCACAGTAGCAGTTAGTTTCGATACTAAGAAAGTAAATCGGGAAAATAAACCGGGAAAATGAACAGACATAAAAAAAGTCCAATCACGATATATTGTGATTGGACTTTTTGATGGTACATTTATCAGTCTTATCTGATGCCTTTCGGTAACAGTGCTGATAAGTGACGCCAAATAGTGGCGTCCCCAGGGGGATTCGAACCCCCGTTACCGCCGTGAAAGGGCGGTGTCCTAGGCCTCTAGACGATGGGGACTAGTAACACAACACCTCAGCTGCTTTCACCATTTATGCCGAAGTGGTGCGTATTCTAATGGCGTCTGCGCTTGCTGTCAAGCCTTTTTCTTCGTCTTTTTAATATTAAGTATCTTTTTTTGAGCGCACGGCGTGGATGTAAGTCATTACTCTTTAAATGATGGCGAATCCATAAAGATGTGCAAGCACTAATGGTTAAGGCGAGCAGCATATAGCCGATGATGGTGCCCCATAACTTAAGTTGTGGATCCATAATAAAGTCCCTCCTATTACGCCTTAACAGCAGCAGTGCTACTAATAGCAGCTATCAAGGCAGTGTGAGCAACTTAAACCATCTATAGGATATAACAGCGTCGTTTGGGAGTGAAATAGTGGCAAGTAAGTAAGCTATTAAGTCCCTTTAACAGTAATACATAAAGTCAGAAAGGTTTGTCAACTTACTGAAAGTGGTATCAATCATATCCCTATTGATTGTCAAATCAAGATGTCCAAGATGTCAAAGTCATCAAGCATTATAAATAGCACTATTACGTATGGTTGGCAACATAGGATATGTGACTTATGTATTATCGCTATCGCCCGATTCTTCTTTAGTGTCCTCATTATGCATCGCGTTGGCCAGCATAGGATAATGGTTAAGTATATGACAGAATAGCTCGGCTGTTTTTTGGGTGTCATATAGTGCGGAGTGGGCATTTTTGCCGTCAAACTCAAGCCCTGCTGCTTTACAAGCGCGTGCCAGCACTGTCTGACCGAAGGCAAGCGCTGATAGAGTCACCGTGTCAAAGACTGAAAAATTATGGAATGGGTTGTGGCTTTTACTGTTGGTACGTAGCACGGCTGCATTTAAAAACCCTAAATCAAAATGCGCATTGTGTCCAATCAAGACACATTGACGGCAGTCTTCAGCACGGCGGACTTCTTTTAAGCCTTTAAAAATTCGGCGTAGTGCGGTTTTTTCATCTTCGGCAATGGCTTTACGCATCGGATTGTTGGGATCAATACCAGTAAAGGCAAGCGCGCTTGGCTCAAGATTCGCGCCTTCAAAGGGCTCGATATGAGCATTGAATGCCTCACCAGGATAAAACACACCTTCCTCATTGAGTAATACAGGAATGCAGGCCATTTCTAGCAAAGCATCCGTTTGCGCATTAAAACCTGCTGTCTCCACATCGACGACGACAGGCAGAAACTTGCGAAAACGGTCTTTCAAACCCATAGGCGCTTGCTCGTCTGCTGCGCTCTCTTCGATGTGAGTAGTTGACGCGACATTGAGGCTAGCATCTACATTGCTTAATGAGTTGTCGTTCGGTAAGGCGGCATCGTTTTTAGTGGTCATATCAGGTTAAATCGCTTTTATCAGTCGTATTGTTATATTGAATTAGAAATGAGTATCCCATGAAATCAACCGCTCCTTCAGTACAAAGGCATTATTGATATCATAGGATAAAATACAGAGGTTGCTTTATAAGTACTGTTTTTTATAAGTGCTGTTTTTTATAAGTGCTGTTTTTTATAAGTGCTATGCTTTACAAGTACTATGCTTTGATAGACCAAGGCAGCGTCTCGCCCGCCATCAGCGGGGTCAATGATGAGCCATCAAAATAAGGGTAGCCTGCGGGTACTTGCATAGGCGTTTTGATTAGGGTAATCGTGCTTTCATTGACTGGCAAGCCATAGAATTGAGCACCAAAGCGACTCGCAAACCCTTCTAACTTGTCTATTTTGCCAACACTATCAAAAGCGGTGGCATACAAAGGCAAAGCAGTTGCCGCACTATAGCAGCCAGCGCAGCCGCAAGCCGCTTCTTTTTTATCCGTTGCATGTGGGGCAGAGTCAGTGCCCAAGAAGAACTTTGGATTGCCGCTGGTGGCGACATCTAATAATACCTTTTGATGACTTTCGCGCTTTAAGATAGGCAAGCAATAAAAGTGTGGTTTGATGCCACCAACCAACAGATGGTTGCGATTAAACATCAAATGCTGCGGGGTGATAGTAGCTGCAATGTGATTGCCTTGCGCCAAGACAAAGTCAGCCGCATCACTGGTAGTAATGTGCTCCATCACAATCTTTAACGTCGGGAATTTGATGATAATTTGTGCCAATACCTCATCTAAGAAGCGTTTTTCGCGGTCAAAAATATCCACATGATTTTGTGTCACTTCGCCATGCAACAGTAGTGGCAGGTTGTGCCTTTCTAACGCTTCAAAGACATCCACACAGGCATTGATGTCAGTGACACCATCTGCAGAGTTGGTCGTGGCACCAGCAGGGTAGAGCTTGACTGCTTGGACGATACCTGACTGTGCTGCCATTTCGATATCTTGCGCCGTCGTCCGATCTGTTAAGTACAACGTCATGCGCGGGTCAAATGCTGCTTGGCGCTCCGCAGCCAAATCGCTAGCTTGTAGATGCTCCATGATCCGCGCACGATAGGCGCGCGCATCGTCGACATTTTTGACAGGTGGTACTAGGTTTGGCATACAAATAACACGGTTAAAACTACTGGCTGCATGCGGTACGGTAGTGGCTAAGGCGCTGTCATCACGGAGGTGAATGTGCCAATCATCTGGCTGAAGGATGGTCAATTCGGTCATTGAATCAGTCATAGTGTCATCGCGCTCTATATCGTCATTTATGGGAATAAAAAGAAATGATGCTGTGTGGCTATAATAACAGATTTGCCTGCGCGACTAAATATGCGACTAAATATGCGACAACATATCTGTATATCATTTATGGGTCATTGTGTATTTACCAAGATGAATAAGGATTTTATGCACATAATGGCGTGAGACGATAAGCAAATGAATACCAAAAGCTAGCACCTTGTGGCAGTTACACTTTTGCCGATAGTAAATATGATGTACACTGAGCAAGCAATGTATCTTTTGATTGATTCTTAGCGTCTTTTACCCTTAGCATAGTTCACACAGTCAATTCTCATAATAGGAGTTATTCATGGCTCAGCTTGATCCAAAAAATATTAATAAAATCGTACTGGCCTATTCAGGTGGTCTTGATACCTCAATCATCGCAAAATGGCTACAAGTAACCTATGATGCCGAAGTGATTACCTTCACTGCTGATATCGGTCAAGGCGAAGAAGTTGAGCCAGCACGAGCCAAAGCTAAAGCCATGGGCATCAAGCATATTCATATCGAAGACTTGCGTGAAGAGTTTGCCCGTGATTATGTATTCCCAATGTTCCGTGCCAACGCCATCTATGAAGGCGAGTATCTGCTAGGTACTTCTATCGCGCGCCCATTAATTGCCAAGCGTTTGGTTGAGATTGCCAAAGAACACAACGCCGATGCGATCAGCCATGGTGCGACTGGTAAAGGTAATGACCAAGTACGTTTTGAGCTTGGTGCAGTTGCCTTGTCTCCAGACGTTGTAACCATTGCGCCTTGGCGTGAGTGGGATTTATCAAGCCGTGAGAGCTTGATGGAATATGCCAAAGAGCATGACATTGCCATCGACTATGCAGGTAATAAGAAAAAATCACCTTATTCTATGGATGCCAACTTACTGCACATCTCTTATGAAGGTGGTATCTTAGAAGATCCCTATGCCGAAGCAGAAGATGATATGTGGCGTTGGTCAGTCAGCCCAGAGCAAGCCCCTGACGAAGCCCAGTATTTAGAGCTAGAATATGAAAAAGGCGACATCGTTGCTATCGATGGCGAGCGGCTCAAACCTTATGAAGTGATGATTAAGCTCAACGAAATCGGTGGCAGTCATGGTATCGGACGTTTGGATATCGTAGAGAACCGTTATGTAGGCATGAAGTCACGTGGCTGCTATGAGACGCCAGCAGGTAACATTATGCTAAAAGCACATCGCGGTATTGAGTCGCTAACGCTAGACCGTGAAGCTGCGCATCTAAAGGATGAGCTGATGCCGCGCTATGCAAAAATCATTTATAACGGCTACTGGTTCAGCCCTGAGCGTATGATGCTACAGGCGTTGATTGACAAATCACAAGAGTATGTCAACGGTACCGTTCGCGTGAAACTATATAAAGGTGCTGTGAGTGTCGTCGGTCGTAAATCAGACGATTCACTATTTGATGAAAAAATTGCTACTTTTGAAGATGATGCTGGTGCGTATGATCAAAAAGATGCCGAAGGTTTCATTCGTTTGAACGGATTACGTTTGGCGATCGAAGCCAGCCGTGGTCGTGATTTATCTAAGTAAGTTTTTTGGCTACTTATAGCCAATTAGGAACTTAGACCGCACAACAAAAAAGAGACTCTATGTTGATAGGGTCTCTTTTTTTACGGCTGATTTTTTATGGTTATTTTTGTCTACTCAGTTTTTGCAGTGTCTGCAATGACAGGCTCATCATCGTCTACTTTTACGATGGCCACATCTTGCTGCTGACGTTCTTCGAGGAGGTCTTGCTCTATGACCTCTTCTGTTGCAAGGATGGCACCATCAGATTTTTGGCTCTGATATTTGAGTGTGGCGAGCGCACCAAGAATACCGATGACGACAAGAATAATGAGAATAACGGGATTTTTCCATAGCGGTGTTGAGGTCTCATACTCAATCGGTTTTTCACTGATTGTTGCCGGTGTGTTGTCGTTATTGCCACCGATTAGCCCCAAGCTAACCAATGGCGGTTTCGGGGGATTGGCAGGTTCAGAGTTTACGCGCAGACGGTTTCGGCTGAGATAGATATCTGAGATTTTGGCTAATTGTAACAACCAGCGTTGGTGGGGTAACGCAATTGCCTGCATTTCTACAAACACCAACATGTCATTATGGCGGCCTTGCTGCAAATTATCAGGTGAGCGCCCGATGGCTTTTAGGTAGTTGCCAGTTGCCAGTTGCATGTCTTGCACAGGATCATGATTTTCAGGTTTGAAAGCCGTCAGCTCGTACCAATACGTATCAAAAGCTGGTGGGGCGCTTGGCAGCTCTTCCATGTTTAATAAATGTGGTTCTGTGCTATCTTGTACATTTTGGGCTGCTAAAGTGTTTGTCTCAATTGCTGCAAAACGTGTTGCGGATAAAAACTGTGGCTGTAAGGCGAACCATTTATTAATTTCATCGTTATCGAGTTGACTGTATTCTGCCAAGATAGCCAGCTCACGGAGTACAATCACACACAAAGCGGTGAGTAAAATTTGTGCTTGTTGCGTCGTTGCGTCAATTTTTGCTGCAATACGATCGCTTGCTTTAATCACTCGTGCACTATCATTGAATATGGCGTCCGCAGCATCATGTCGATGATACAACGTTGCATTAATAGTCGCAAAGTTCATCGAGTTATACTGTCGTAACTCTTTAACAGCACTACGACTAAATAGCTTTTTGCTGACTGATTGTCCCTGATAACGCTGCTGATAGGCGAGCAGGGCACTTACGATGGCTTGTAGACTGGCATCCATCCCTAAGCGAGCTTGCGGTAGAGAGAGCTGTGCAGCATCGGCCAAAAGTGACAGCATCGGCTGGGTATCATGATATAAAAAATCATACATCGACACACGTGTCGGTGAAATAGTCGTCATAATCTGCTAGCATCAAAAAGTGTGCCCCTATATTACGGTGCCAAATGTCTTGATACAATCCCTTGATAATAGAAATTTTCAATCATTTTGCTAATAACCTTGATAGTAATCTGATGAATGACTGATAGTCGGAAGCATTTATGACCAATAATAAGACGCTTGATAAACAACTAGTTATTAATATCGCTGAGCAAACATTAACGATGTATCAGCAGCATAAAGAAGTGGCACAATACCAAGTATCTACCGCTAAAAACGGCATAGGTAGTCAACAAGATAGTGGCTGTACGCCGCTAGGGAAGCACGTGGTGGCAGAAAAAATAGGTGGGAGTGAGCCTATGAATGCTGTGTTTATAGGGCGTGTCCCTACAGGCGAAGTGTATAGTGCGGATTTTGGCGTATTACATCCTGAGCGCGACTGGATACTGAGTCGTATTTTATGGTTAAGCGGTCTTGAGGAAGGCGTTAATAAAGGCAGAAACAGCCAAGGCAGCTGTGATACTTATCAGCGCTATATTTATATCCATGGTACACCAGATACTGAACCAATGAGTACTCCACTATCACATGGCTGTATACGTATGCGTAATAAAGATATTGTAGAATTATTTGAGCAAGTAGAAGAGGGCATGCCCGTTACGATCGTTGTTGATTAGGTCGTGTTGCGTACAAATTTAGCCATGGCGCTGATAGACACTATTTAAATACGATAAAAAAATACAGCCTGTTATACAACAAGCTGTCTTTTTTATGAAGTGGTTTTACTTTATGAAGTGGTTTTACTTTATGAAAGCAGTATCCATCATAAACATAATATCCCTACTTCTACCAAAACGTTGAGCTGTCCGCAAATTTTGCTAAACGTGCGTCAATATGACTTTGGTCATCAGTCAGTATGGCTGCAAACCAACCCGCGCCATATAAAGCATTAGCATCTGTTGTTGATTTTAGATTGTAGAACTGCTGATATTGATTATCATCGTTCAGTTGTTCTAACGCTTTTTGCGCTTTTATCAGCCGTTTTAGCCAACGTTTGGTTTTCTTCTTAGCTTTTTTCTTACTTAGTAAAGGTACGGAGAATTCACTGATGTAACGCAAATCTCTTAACTGATTGAGCAACTCGCTTTCAGGTTGGTCATTATCAGCGATGTCTTCGTCTACATCATCGCTCATAAGCTCAGTAACACTTACTTCGTCAGTTTTTTTATTGGTTTTAAGGCATTTTTTATATTGTTTGGAGAGGACTTTTCCCATCTTATCGCGGGCAAGCTGATCAGTCTGAGGTTCAATGCTTGGGTCGCTCATGGTAAAGGCAATCAGCTCTAGCAAGGTTATTTGAAAATCATTAGCTTGCAGCGTATTAATGGGTGTAATTTTAATATTTTCGATATCTTTCGTCCAGTCAACGGCAGGCGCGCCACATGCTTGTAGCTCAGGTTCGATCTGTGCATTGATATAAGAAAGCTGATAATAATCGCTAAGTAAGTTCGCAGTTTGATTAAGTATAGGCAGCCATTCAGGGTTAATTTCATCGGAGAAGTCGACAAATGCTTTCAACGCAGTACGCAAGCGATCAATGCCGATACGCAGTTGTAGAACATGTGCCTCATCCTTACTACCAGCGACGATAGCACTACTATTTGGTAGTATCTGTAATAAGCAATTGTGTACTACCGCACGTATAAAGGCAGGTGCACTGCTGTCTTTGTCTATTTGCAATTGACTTAGGTTTGCGTTGACTGCAGGACTGTGGCTCTGCTCATTAATAAGTAAGCCGCCATTTTCGGCTTTGGTGACGGTAGATAGACACAGCTTATAGCGCTTGCACCATGTTTTGGCAGTCGTAAATAGAAAATCTAAATCTCCTGACACCAATTCAAACTCTATCTCTCGAATGGCTTTGCGCCGAGTTTCATCAGTACCATGAATAATTTCTCCCTGATCATAAGCCATTTCGATACAATTATCGGTTTCATCCTCATTACTTTCTGTTAGCAACCGCGTAGTGCGCTCGACGTCAGTAACATAAAGTCGTGTTAGCGTCTTTGCTAGCTTTTTGAGTTTAAAATCAGCCAATGCCTCAGCGATTGGAGTGTCTTCATATATTGTCAAATCAGGCGTCAGCTCATTATTATCGAGCATCGTTTGTACTTGCTCATTATCGAGCACGGCATTATGCTCTAAGCGCGCCGCAATCCCATCACCACCCGCTTTGATAGTCTGTACCCATGTATCACCTTCTTTGCGAATGCGCAGGCCTATACTTGCTTGTGCAAGCTGCTGGTCAGGCGTATCGTAATAGTGTGCCGCCAGTTGCAGTACTTGTGACGATTTAACGTGCGTTTGACGCATCAAACCTTTTAACCGCGATTCTGGCACCAAAAACTTCAGCTCTATTTCTTGCATCGTATTTTCCTAGTCAGGTAATCAAGTTTCGATAATCATAGTCAGGTATTAGTGGTTCGATAATTATAGTTCGACAATCACAGTCAACTGACTAACATCGTATGAAAGCTGCCTCATAATGACAAGTGAAATTTTGACAGTTTGCATGCGTTTTATGCTTAGCAATATACTTTTGGCAAATAATCATTATAATCAAGGCAAGGAATTAAACAAAAGTAAGATAAAATGGAGTTGCAGCGATGAAAACGAGACCAAAAAAGACAGGGGCTTTCTCTGTAAGGCAAGCCCTCAAATCAAACACGTCAGCATCAGATTACAGTGACTCCATCTTCCAAACGGCGACTTGGGTTAAAGTATGTAGCGTTATAGCCTTGACTACTATTATCGCTAGTGGCTGCAGTCAACAAAATGAGGAATATGAATCAGAACAAAGTAGCGCTGAGACCGAATATGTGGCTACGGAACAAGCGATTGAAGAGATAGCGGATCAGGGTGCTGATATATCAGATACCAATAATAAAGACTCACCTAAATTACAAGTACAAAATTTATCTAATGATAGTGAGCAAACCCTTAATAGCCAAGCGGCTGATATAAAAATAGCAGGTAAGACCTTACTTATCAATGCGGCAGCTGACTTTAAAGTAGAGGATGTGGTAGAGAGTAGTAGCGCTATTGAAAGTTTAACCTATCAGCAAAAGGGTTACGTTGCATCAAGTCATATTAGCAATCGAGCGCGCGATAGTCGTGGTTTTGTGCAAGGGGATAATAATATTGTTTTGACAACCTATTATCGACAAGCTGAGATGACCGTACGTATCCCTAGACAAAACGTGAACAAGTTCCTAAAACAAGTACAGCAGCAAGTGGCTTTTTTGAATGAGCAAGAGTTCTCAGCTCAAGACGTCACTTTGGATATATATCGTGAGCAACTGGCAAGTAAGCTCAATAGCGATATGGCAAAGGATCTCAGTCAAGAACGGCTTGATAGCAAAAATGATAAAGATCAAACCAGTAATGTCGATACGATCACCGCCACCTATGCGGCTCGGCAACAGCAGGAATATGCACAGTTAGAGCAAATGAATATTGCGGATAGAGTGAAATACAGTACGATCAACTTAACCTTTACGCAACCGGATATTAGTTATAAAGAAACGACGCAAAATATAGATCTACTGATAGAAGCTGAACGTCCAAGCTTTAGCACACAAGTGGGTCAGGCATTCAAAGAGGGTTGGGAGATGTTGAGAGAAGTCGCCATCACTTTGATTAGACTATGGTGGCTTGTCGTATTAGTAGGGGTGTTTTATATAGTTTATAGACTTATAAAAATACTGTATCGCACATTTCGTAGAAGTACTAGGCGTATGAACCACGCCAAGCTCAACGCAAAACGTAGGTCTGAGATGAAAGCTAAGGGCAATAGCCATACTGATGACCGTCATTCTAAAGAGTAAAGCGTTTTGTCTATTAAACCTTGATTTTTAAATGCTTTTCAATGCAAGCAGTTTGCAATAGCATTTTTATAGTTGATTTGACCATTTTTAGCCCATTCGGGCGCTCTCGTTCAGGTTGAGAACATGCCCTAAGTCTGCACATAAAAAAGCCGCCCTACATCATGTAGGGCAGCTTTTTTTATAACTTTTACTGATAAAAACTACTTACAAAGTGTCGGTGATTAGAACTGGTTCATTGTGTTCTTGCCGCCGCCAGCTTTCAGAGCATTATCGCCTGAGAAGATTTCTTTGTGATCATCGCCAAGGTCAGAACCTGCCATTGCTTGGTGCTTAACACAAGAGATGCCTTCACGGATTTCTTTACGTTGTACGCCAGCAGCATAAGCAAGCATACCTTCTTCACCGAAGTAGCCTTTAGCAAGTTCATGAACGCTAAGAGCAGTCGTGTGGTAAGTCGGTAGGGTGATTAAGTGATGGAATACACCAGCTTCACGTGACGCGTCTTTTTGGAAGTTTTTAGCCGCTTCATCAGCAGCTGCATCCAATTCAGTACCGTCATAATCAGCGCTCATCAAGTCATTCTTGTTGTATGCTGAAACGTCTTTACCAGCTTCTTCCCACTCTGCAATAACTTGCTTACGGAAGTTGAGCGTCCAGTTGAACGATGGGCTGTTGTTATAAACCAGTTTCGCTTTTGGTTGCTCTTCTTTAATACGATCAACCATCATTTTGATGTGTTCAACGTTTGGCGTAGGCGTTTCGATCCATAGTAGATCAGCACCGTTTTCTAGAGCAGTTACGCAATCAAGTACAACGCGATCGATGTTGGTGTCTTCACGGAACTGATATAAGCCGTTTTGCAAGCGAACAGGGCGTACTAGTTTGCCGTTGTGCTTAAGCAAGCTGTCGTTTTCTAGAGCATCTTCTAGCGTTACTTCTTCCATTTCGATAAAATCGATATATTTAGAAGCAAGATCGCCTGGCTCATTTGATACTGGGATTTTTTGCGTAAGTGACGCGCCTTCAGAATCAGTACGAGCAACGATAACACCGTCTTCAACACCAAGCTCTAAGAATGCATAACGAATAGCATTGATTTTTGAGATGAAGTCTTCATGCGGTACAGTTACTTTACCAGCCTGATGACCACATTGCTTAGCATCAGATACTTGGTTTTCAACCTGAATAGCACAAGCACCCGCTTCAATCATTTGCTTAGTTAGCAAGTAAGTCGCTTCTTCGTTACCGAAACCAGCATCGATATCAGCAATGATTGGCACAACATGCGAATCAAAGTTTTCGATTTTTTCTAGAATGGCTGAGGTGTCTTGGCCGGCTTCTTCAGCAGCGTTTAGCTCACGGAAATAGTCATTCAATACTTTAGCATCAGCTTGACGTAAGAACGTATAGATCTCTGCGATTAGCTTAGGTACTGACGTTTTTTCGTGCATTGATTGGTCAGGTAGAGGACCAAACTCAGAGCGTAATGCTGCTACCATCCAACCTGATAGATAGATGTAAGTTTTAGCAGTAGTACCAAAGTATTTTTTCTTAGCATACATCGTTTGTTGTGCAACAAAACCATGCCAAGCACCTAGAGACTGAGTGTACTGAGACGTATCGTTGTCATAGTCTTCCATGTCTTGGCGCATGATTTTTGCAGTATACTTTGCAATATCTAAACCGGTTTTGAAGCGGTTTTGTGCCATCATACGTGCAGCATCAGTTTCGCTGATATTTTGCCAGTTACCGTGTTTTTGCTTTAATTCACGTACTAGATCGATCGCTGACTTATAAACAGTTGACATATATAGTCTCCTTGGTGGGGTGTAAAAACGATAAAAATTAAGTGATAAAAAATGATTACGACTGTCTGTTATTAAAAGAAATAGAATAAGATTTTATTAACGTTATCGACATCTAATAAGAATGGACATCACTAAAAAGGATGGATGGTTATGTTCGCCAAAAATAAATGTCTATCAAACGTAGCTCCACTTACCCTAAACAAACCTATCTATAAACACAAGGAATTTGCTGAACTCAGCAGTTGACAAATTGTCTGGTACAGGGCGATAACTTTGCGCTCACTCAGTACGTTTTATAGACTGCCAAAACAATTATAGAGTTGTGATTTCATAATTGGCGATGAGAGGTGTTACAATAATCAATGATGCTATCGTCCAAAAAATATAATCGTCTAAAAGTTAATTTAATAGTATTGATGGTCAATTCATTATGTTTTGCTATCGATATAGACCATTAAAATATAGTGTTGGTCAGTAAGGCTTATAATCAGCATCTCAACCGACAGTTTCTTGCTTACATGATGACTTGTCTGTGTCACTTACTATAACTGCCTTACCAAGATTTATCTAATTTATGATAGTTATCTTGGGTATTTTATTTAGTTATAATATATAAAAAACAATGTCTTATGATTGCTGGTTTGCGTTATAATTGGCAAATACTAGAAAATTTTAATCAAAAAAACAACGATATTGTGCGGTTCTAGAGAATAAATCTCTATGACAGCATTAAAAATACCAATATTTATAATGGTATTTATTCTAAGGCAAAGAGAAATATATATGAATTTGCAGCGGGTTGATTTAAATTTATTGGTACATTTAGATGTATTGTTACGAGAAAAAAACGTAACACGTGCTGCCGAGCAGCTTGGCATTACTCAACCTGCTATGAGCAATATTTTACGGCGTTTACGTAAACTATTTAACGATCCATTACTGGTACGTTCCTCAGAAGGCATGACACCAACCGAGCGCGCGCTTGAGCTACAGCCTCGTATCCGCGAGATATTGGCTGACTTGACCCAAGTTCTAGAGCCACGTACCGAATTTCGCCCCTATAGTACCTCACGTGTCTTTCGTATCATGACCTCAGACTATGCAGAGGCGACCTTAGTACCCAAACTGGTAAAAGCATTACGGTCTGAAGCACCCAATGTTATCTTGGATTTTTTGACGCCATCCGATGTCTCTTATCGCGATATGGAGCAGGGGCGCGTGGATTTGGCCATCAACCGCTTTAATGAAATACCGCAAAGCTTTCATCAAGTGTTGGTCTGGCGTGATACTTTTAGCTGTTTGTTGTCTTCTGACAGCCCTTATGCTAACCGCTTCAATCTCAAAAATTATCTAAAAGCGCAGCACGTTTGGGTGTCAAAAACAGGGATGGGCGTAGGGTTTGGGGTCAACCCAGAAAAATCTGGCGGATTAGGTTCTATCGATCAAGCACTGCAACGTTTAGGACAAAAACGCCAAATCAGCGTTTTTACCCGCCATTACCAAATGCCGGCTATGCTGGCAGCCAATAAAGATTTGATCGCGACATTGCCCACCCGTGTGGCAAAAATGCAGGCCAACAACGACAGTATAAAGATGGAAGAACCACCATTTTTTATCCCTGAATTTGAGCTGACTATGGCGTGGTCACCTTTACTACAGCATCATCCAGCACATAGATGGTTGCGTCAGCTTATCATGCATGTGGCACGTCAAATCGTTGACGAAGAAGAAAATCCACCGCAAGACATTCCTATTATTAATCATTTGTTTTAATTGGTTTTTAAGCAATTATGCAATCAATATAGTCAGTTATTGAACTGCTTAAAATACCGTTAACGAGCTCGTATTTAGTACAGACCATGAACCAGCCTTACAATTAGGCTGGTTTTTTTGTTTAGTTTTTCTAAAAATGATTATTCAATATTTAATTATTTATTAATAAGATAGTCACACTATTAACATCTTCAACACACTTCACAATATATTGTAAAACTCTTCGCCGATTACCTTGTTATTATAGCTGCAGATGGAAGACGACTTACCGACATGTCGTTCTATCAGCGTGACAACTAAATAATTACAAGTCACGACTATACTGAAAGTCAAGACTATACTAAATATATAAAATTCAAATATATAAAACCAAATAACAAGGGCAGCAATTATGTCAGACATTACTACTATCAACCCAACCACGGGCGAAGAGATCAAAAATTACGATTACATGAGTACAGATGAGGTCAATAAAATTGTTGATGCCTCACACAATGCGTTTTTAGAATGGCGCAAGGTGAGTCACGAAGAGCGTGGTCGTGCCATCAAATCTATCGGTGATAAGCTGATGGAATATAAAGAAGAGCTATCTAAGCTAATGACCGAAGAGCGTGGCAAGCTTTATAGCCAGAGCTTACAAGAGTTGGATCTGTGTAAAGCAATCTGTGATTATACGGCTGAAAATGGTGTTGCTTCTTTAGCGGACGATGTACGTGATATCGAAGGCATGAAAAAAGGTATCGTATCGTATCAGCCTATCGGTATTATCTACGGTATGCAGCCTTGGAATTTCCCAGCATATCAGGTATTTCGTTACACCATTGCCAACTTGATGGCAGGTAACAGTATTTTGCTAAAGCATGCGTCTAACGTGACGGGTTCAGGCTTACTGATAGAGAAAATACTGCACGAATCTGACTTGCCAAGCGATTTGTTCCGCACTATTATTATTGATCATGATCAATCAGAAGCGTTGATTGGACACGATAAAGTACGCGGTGTGACATTGACTGGTAGTGACTCAGCAGGTGCTATCGTTGGACAACAAGCTGCTAAAGCGATCAAAAAAGCCGTATTAGAGCTTGGCTCAAATGATGCATTTATCGTATTAGAAGATGCTGATATAGAAGTGGCAGTAGAAACTTGTGCTCAAGCTCGCTTGATCAACAACGGCGAAACCTGTGTGGCTGCCAAACGCTTCATCGTCGTCGATAGCGTGTATGATGAATTCCGTAAGCGCATCGTCGAAAAATTTGAAGGCACAAAAGCTGGTGACCCAATGGATGACAGTTCAGACATCGGTCCTCTAGCACGTATAGATCTACGAGAGCAGCTCCACGATCAAGTAGAAAAAAGTGTGGCTAAAGGTGCAACCATCGCTGTTGGTGGTACAGTTCCTGAAGGCAAAGGCAGTTTTTACCCAGCAACTATTCTAGAAAATGTGCAAAAAGGTCAGCCTGCATATGACGACGAATTGTTTGGTCCTGTCGCGTCACTCATTCGTGCCAAAGACGAAGAAGATGCTATGCGTATTGCTAATGACAGTCGCTACGGTTTAGGTGGTGCTATCTTCTCTAAAGATGAAGAGAAAGCCATTCGTTTAGCACGTGAGCAATTCGACACAGGTATGATTTACATCAATGGTTACGGTCTTGCCAATCCTGCACTGCCTTTTGGCGGCGTGAAAAACTCAGGTTATGGTCGTGAGCACGGTGGCTTCGGTGTGAAAGAGTTCGTCAACATCAAAGGTGTTCATGTATTTTAAGAATACATACCAACATGCTTATGATTGTTTATATTTTTAAAATATAAATGGTCGTTAGATAAAAAAAGCCCAGTGACTCGTTATGAGTGACTGGGCTTTTTATTGTGTTATGGTCAGTAAAAAGCAATATCGATACATCACGTACTGCTGATATCAATTTTTCTTGCTTGCTGTGCCTGTGCAGACAGAGGCTGCAAAAAATTAATATCAGCAGTAGCGTAGCGTTTTTGGGGTATTTTGACTATATATAAATTGCGTTATAAAAAAATGACTCAGAAAACTGAGTTTTTTATACGTCTATAAATAGTTGTAAAGGCAAAGCTGGCAAGTAAGTTGTAGCCTTTGACGAGATGTTATCTACTTCTAGCGATAACACATTTTTTGCTAACAGTAAAATCGTCCACGGCAGTAGCTGGTGTTCAAGCTTCTGTACTCTTGACTGTAAGCTTTCTACTGTGTCATTAATATTGACGTTCAATACCGCTTGGGTCAACACTTGACCTGCATCAAGCTCAGCGGTGACGACATGGATACTACAGCCATGATGACGTTCACCCGCTTGCAACACTCGTTGATGAGTATCTAACCCCTTATAAACAGGCAGTAGAGAAGGGTGAAGATTGATCATCGGTGCTGGTGCATTATCGATAAATGAGCCGCTCAGCACCCGCATAAATCCAGCCAAAACAATTAAGTCAGGTTGCCACGCCGTTAATTGGGCACTAGCATGGCTCTCAAAGGTTTTGATAGCCATGCGCTTACCGCTATCAGTGTGCGATAACACGGCGACAGGTATGTTGGCTTGCTCAGCACGCTTGATAGCATAGGCATCTTCACGGTTGCTGATGATACCTACTATTTCAATCGGTAGCGCGCCTGCTTGCATCGCATCTATTAGGACTTGTAGATTGCTACCACTACCTGATACTAGCACGGCAATACGTAACGGCTTGATGGGTTGGCTTGATTGATCAAGGGACATTAACGGTATACCACCGCGTCGGCTTCACGATTGATCATCTCACCCAGTTTCCAAGCATTCTCACCAGCATCATTTAATGTTTCAATTGCCTTGTCAGCGTGCTCTTTAGGCACAACAATCACAAAACCAACGCCACAGTTAAAGGTGCGGTACATCTCACTTTGCTCGATATTACCTTGGGTTTGCAACCAAGTGAACAGCTCTGAAAACTGCCAGCTATTGGTATCGATGCTAGCGGCTAGCGTTTCAGGCAATACACGCGGTAAGTTATCGGTTAAACCGCCACCAGTAATATGCGACATAGCATGGAGGGCTGAGCTGCCAAGGGTATCTTGTAGGGCTTTAATGGCTTTGACATAGATGCGTGTCGGTGCCATCAGCGCGTCTTGAATAGATTGACCATCTAACTGCTCATTGCTGCTAGTGACATCAATACCACTAACTTCGATGACTTTACGTACTAATGAGTAGCCATTAGAATGCGCGCCGCTTGAGGCAAGAGCGATTAAAACATCGCCTTCTGCGACATTTTCGCCAGTGATGACTTCCGCTTCTTCGACCACGCCCACACAAAATCCAGCAAGATCGTAATCATCGTCTTGATACATGCCTGGCATTTCAGCCGTTTCGCCACCGATAAGTGCACAATTAGCCAGCTTACAACCATCACCAATGCCGCTGACGACAGTAGCAGCGACATCGACATCGAGTTTACCAGTTGCATAGTAATCTAAAAAGAATAAAGGCTCAGCACCGCACACCAATAAATCGTTGACACACATCGCTACCAAGTCGATGCCGATCGTCTCATGACGATTCAGCTGTAAGGCAAGCTTGAGCTTAGTACCGACACCGTCAGTACCAGAGACCAATAAAGGTGAGGTGTAACCTGTTGGAATACGGCACAACGCGCCAAAACCACCCAACCCACCCACGACTTCAGGACGAGTCGTGGCTTTTGCTACGGACTTGATTCGCTGCACCAATGCATCACCTGCATCGATATCAACGCCGGCATCTTTGTAGCTTAACGAAGGCTTGTCACTCATAGTCATCTCACAGTTGGGGAATATAATTAGAATTAAAAGGTAAAGTAATTGATTATGCAAAAATCAAGGTTATAAGGTTTGAAGATAGTGGGCGCATTATACCTAATAATAGACCTCACTCGCAAAGCAACTTGCCAATATTCGGCTAAGATTAAAGATAAGCGGTAAATTAAACGCTAAGAAACAAAAAATGACTGCTTTTTTTATCTACTCTGCGATAATAAAGTACTTAGAATCAAAGCACTTAGAATTTATAGACGTAAAGATAACCAGACAGTTATTTGGTAGCAATAAAATTGTCTTTTTAACGCTAAGTTATCGATATCAGCTTACTTGTAGGATAGCCCTTAATGATCAACCAATCGATTGACCCTTTTTTTCGGCGTTTATTTATCGTCGTCGCGCTTATCATCACCTTCGTTTTGCTGTATTTAATGCTACCAGTCATTCTGCCGTTCGTTTTTGCCTTTGTGCTCGCTTACTTATTCAATCCGCTGGTTAAGCGTCTCTCGAAATACATCAAACGCTGGATAGCTATTATTATTGTCTATTCTACCATTACCTTGGGGATGGTACTGCTGCTTTGGTGGTTGATACCAACATTATGGCATCAGCTACAAGCGGCTTGGGAATATTTGCCTAAAGTGTTGAGCTGGTACAATGAGGTAGTACGCCAGTGGTTGATCGCCAATACCAATATCCGCTTGCCCCTACTAGAAGCGAAGGGCGTCTCTGAAACGTTGGTTGAATACCTGCAAACGCACTATAAGTTCTCTGATGC
This sequence comes from Psychrobacter sp. Pi2-51, assembly GCF_904846665.1. Classification (NCBI taxonomy): domain Bacteria; kingdom Pseudomonadati; phylum Pseudomonadota; class Gammaproteobacteria; order Moraxellales; family Moraxellaceae; genus Psychrobacter; species Psychrobacter sp. Pi2-51. The sequence continues at coordinate 3,308 of NZ_CAJHBP010000038.1, read as the reverse complement.
CAGCTCGATGATGAGTCAAGTGCTTGCTTCGAGTATGAGTTTTATCAATAATGCAGGATTGATTGTTTTAGTGCCCATTTTGACCTTTTATTTCTTGTTCAATTGGGACAAACGCCTGCAGATGTGGAAGATGGCGATTCCAGCACCATACTGCAAAAAAGTCATTGGTATTGCCCAAGAGTGCGATCGGGCATTGATGGCGTTTATCAAAGGTCAGTTGTTGGTGATGGTCTTATTGGGTGCCATTTATGCCGTACAGTTACAACTTATTGGGCTTGAGCTAGGTCTTATTATCGGGATGGTGGCTGGTATCGCCAGCTTCGTACCTTATCTGGGCTTTGGGATTGGTTTTATCGCGGCAATTATCGCTTGTTTGTTCCAGTTCGGCTTAAATTGGACATATCTGTCATTGATCGTTGGCGCGTTTTTAGTGGGACAAGCCGCAGAGGGCTATATCCTACAGCCTTTATTATTAGGTGATAAAATTGGATTGTCACCATTATGGGTCATATTTGCTGTATTGGCAGGTGCGAGCCTATTGGGTTTCGTTGGTATGCTTATCGCGCTACCAGTATCCGCGGTCATTAACGTATTATTCCGCCATTTGTACAGTTATTATCTCTCCACGGACTTTTATAAAGGTCGGAAACAGTTGGTGTTATTTAAAAAATAATGAACATCTTGTCATTGAAAGTTGATAAATTTATTAGATAATAAGCATAAAATTTGGGCTTGATGGATGATGACTGACAAAGCTTAGTAAGTAAAAGACTTGTCAGTCATTTTGCAAATATGTTATATATAGGCGCAGTAGTAGCGGTAATAGCCGTTACTATGATGGTTTTGAGAAGCGTCGTCAGTTTTGATAATTGTCAGGTTAGACTAAGCTTGATTGAAACTTCAAATCTGTTTAAGCGTTTTTGATTAAGCCTGTTTAAAAGTTACTGAACCTTTTTCCTTTTCTACCTATTGCGCTACGCAAACCGAGTTGATGATTCATGGCAGAAGCCCAGCTAAGTCTCAATCTGGACATTAAGCATGATGCGAGTCTCAGTGACTTTGCCGGTCCCGGTTGGATGTCGATTATTGATGCAGTGCGGCAGCTACATGTCGGCCTGATTGGTCAGTTGTACCTGTTTGGCAGCCCCGCTACTGGCAAATCCCATTTACTATCCGCTATTTGTGAGTCTTTCATTGAGATGGACAAATCTGCGATTTGTTTGTCACTCAACGAATTGATTCATGCCGATGTCCACGTGCTCTCATCTTTAGAGAACTTCGACCTTATCGCAATCGATGATTTGGAAGTGCTGGAGCAGAGCAGTCAATGGCAAGAAGCCTTGTTTCATCTCATTAATCGCAGCCGTGAAGGTCAGCGCCAGTTATTATTTGCCGCCAATAAATCTGCCACTGACTTACCGTTTCAGCTGACAGACCTGCTCACTCGTTTGGCACAAGCGCCTACCTTTAAAGTACCGAATGGTCACGATCTCGCTGACCGTCAAGCCTTGTTACAATCTATCTTGCGTCGTCGCGGTTGGCAGTTTGATGAGCGTATTATCGATTATCTACTTACCGAAGGGCCGCATCGTATCGGTGCCATGATGGAGGTGCTCAACTACATCCAGCCGATGTTCTCAAACTTAGGGCGTAGTAATATCTCTAAGGCGGTAATCAGTGATGCCTTGCGTACGATTGATGAGCAAACGCTAGCGGCGGAGCTTGCAGATATTGCCCAAGAAACGCAAGTGGACAATGATGCCGCCAGTCAAGACCAACATACGATGCCACTCGATTTTTAATATTCAAAATGTAATTTATTTTATTCAAAATACTGCTGTTATCAATGCCTTTATTATCAATGGAACCACTTATGAAAACCAATGCTTCTTTACTAAAAAAACTGACCATCAGCACCTTACTAATTAGTGCAGGATCGGTGTCTATGCTCTCACATGCCGCTGTTACTTTGCTCGTCGATGACTATATCAAAGTGACCGCCATTAATGGTCAAGAAGTTCAACAGAGTGCCTTTCAGCCATTGACCAAAAAATTCACTTTGCAGCCTGGTCAGCACGCTATCACCGCGAAATATGACCGACTGTATCAGTTACCTCGCGACGAACATGATTATCTGCGTTCAGGAAATATTAGCGTGACAGCAGAGTTGGCAGACAATCAGACATACCGCTTGACCATGCCCAATCAACCAGAAAAATATGAAGCAGCCAAAGAGTATGCGGATCAACCAACCCTCGCAGTGCAGCAGAACAATACTATTGTCGCTAGTCAAAAAAGCATTGCAAACAACGACGGTGGTTTATTTGCTGGATTGGGCAAAGCGATAGGCGGTGTATTTGGTGGTAGCACTGATGCAGAATTACAAAATCAGCGTGCGATTGCGGCTATTGGTCAGCCATCAGTCACTACCCAAAGCAACGTCAGCATAGCGCCAACGGCTCCTGTTAAACAGGCTACGAGTGTGAATACCTCTACCAACACGTTAGATGTATTTATGCAGGTTTGGCTACAAGCAACCCCTGCAGAGCGCGAAAAAATGCGTCAGTGGATTCAACAGTAAATCAATACTCTATAAAGCATTGATAATAAAAAGCACCCATATCGGGTGCTTTTTATTGTTCTACATTTGACTATTATTTAAATTATCGTGATCTGATTGTTATTAACCCAAAAAAGCGTTGTACATCCAGATCAGCTTTTCTTGCTCTTGCACATAGGCATCTACGAGGTCGGCGGTGCCTTGATCTTCACTTTCTGCGGCTAACGCGGATACTTGACGCTGCTCTAGAATCAACTCTTGTAGGCCAGTTACTACGCCTTTCACACAAGTATTGCCATCTTTGACGTTTTTGTCTTCTTTGATACTCGTATGCTGAGTAAAGTCGCTATACGCGTGGAGTGGGGTACCACCTAACGTCAAGATACGCTCAGCGATTTCATCGATTTGTACTTGTAGGCTGGTATACAGCGCTTCAAACTGTGGGTGCAAAGTAAAGAAATGCTCACCTTTGACATTCCAGTGGTAACCACGGACGTTGATATAGAACATGTGATAGCTTGATAGTAAGCTATTAAGCTCAGTGATTACAGCGCTCATATCTGCTTTTTCTAGGCCGATTTGGTTAGTAGCGTTATTAGAGTTACTCATAATATTGTCCTTATAGTGTGAGTGTTATTATGCGAGATTAAATAAAGAAGAGTAGTTCTAGTTAATCAATATATAAAATATATCAATGTAAGCTCTATCTCTTCCTTTGATGCTTATAATAATAGCAAACTATTATTAA
>NZ_CAJHBP010000037.1:0-24082 GCF_904846665.1 Psychrobacter sp. Pi2-51 | reverse complement strand
ATAGCCCTGCCCTGAAAGGCTGATACTAAAATCACCCCAAACGTTGTTGTAAACCTAGCTAAGGTCTCGACATTATCATCGGTTTGCGCCTAGTTTGGTGCGATTTTAGCGATCAGCAGTCCTAATATTTGAATGTTCAACAGACCCTATATTCATAAGGTTATAGCTATTCAGCAACCTCATCTTGGCGACTAAAAAATTAACTATAAGTGCCCATCAACCATAGTATCGATATACAAGAGGTTAAATAGCCCAAGCTAATCGCATTCCAGCCTTCTATATGTGTGCCTTTGATCTTGTTAAATATGCGTGACCCTATCCAGAACAACAGCGGAATACCCAGCATAAATGCAGGCACGATGACCGCAGCGTGGCGTAATACTTCGCCAGTATCATCACCTACCATGAGACGAAAGCCGTAACCTGCCAAGCTTAAGACAAGCGCAAACATAGCCAAGCCAATGGTAATACCTTTGGGTACTAAGCTGCGTTGCTGCGCTGTGCTTGGCACTGGTTCAGGTGACGCTGACAAGTTGATTGAATTTTTTGTGTCCATATTTCACCTACCTTTACGGAACTTGCTGTTAGGCATCATTATAAATTATACAGCACATGTTAATACTTTTTTGCCCCAGTGGTATTGAGTCAATTTTGCTATCACGTCATACGGCAGTTATTAGCAGTCATTAATAATAATTAGCAGTCATTAATAATAATTAGCAGTCATTAACAGTCATTAGCTGTTATTGGCCAATGCAAGCTCTACACGCATGGCATTGATAGCAGCCTTATAGTCTTCTTGATTAAATATCGCAGAACCAGCGACAAACATATCAGCGCCCGCTTCAGCGATGGCTCGGATATTACTGGCTTTGACACCACCATCGACTTCTAACCTGATATCACGACCACTGGTAATGATTCGTTGACGAACTTGGCGCACCTTATCCAAAGTACCTTCAATAAACGACTGACCACCATAGCCAGGATTGACACTCATCAGTAGAATCTGATCCACTTTATCCATGACATAGTCGAGATAATGTAATGGCGTCGCTGGGTTCAATACTAAGCCACATTCAGCACCGCCATCTTTGATGAGCTGCAACGAACGATCAATGTGTCCACTGGCTTCTGGATGAAACGTAATAATACTCGCACCCGCTTCCAAAAACTGCTCAATCATACTGTCAACAGGTGACACCATTAGATGTACATCGATAGGTGCATCAATACCATAATCACGCAGCGCCTTACAAATCATACTACCAAATGTCAAATTGGGTACGTAATGATTATCCATTACATCAAAATGAATCACATCGGCACCTGACTCTAATACCTTTTCAACTTCTTCGCCTAAACGTGCAAAATCAGCTGAGAGTATCGACGGTGCAATAAGATATGGTTTAGAAGGACTGATCATAATTTGGCTACCTAATTGATGTTTAAATAAAGTATTAATAAAATAAAATTGCTGTCAGCTTTAGTCATTTCTGTTTAGATTGAGGACATGCTCTAGCGCTGTTTGTACTGGGTTTTACAATAGGCGCGCCCGACGCCAAAATCTCGTTTCGCTTGATGTTTGGTAGCACGGTTGCTCACGCGCTGACGCCATAATCGAAAGGACGACGGCTTGAGCTCTTGGCGCATGAGCTTAATCACGCCAGCTTCATTAAGACCGTAGCTATGCTCGATCGCGCCAAATGGTGTTCTGTCTTCCCATGCCATCTCTATCACTCGCGAGACTTGGGTCTCATCAAGCACTCTATCACCAGCGTCATTGATATTTTTTGCGATGAACTCATCTGAGTTAGCTTTAGAGACTTGGTTGCCATTTTCAGTAATACTGGTGCGTTGTTTATTTTTTAGAGCGGCATCCATTTCGGCTTGCATAGTCGCAAGTGCTGACTGGGCATTTTTAGACTCTGAATGGGTGTCACGTATTGAATGGGTATCACGTATTGAGTTCGCATCGGAATTAGATGCTGTTAAATCTTGATAACTTGCCATAATTTTACCTTTTAAACATTAGCGCGTGTTGAGCGGCTTAGTGAAAAGAGTTCGATATCGACGCTTAGCTAAGTTGTGCCATGCGCCAATGATGTTCGATATGGTCGTTGATAACGCTCTGAATAAAATAATAACTATGGTCATGACCTGCCTGATAACGCAATGTTAAAGGCTGCTTGGCTTTTGTACAAACGTCTTGAAGTTTGGCTGTTTGCAGCTGTCCTTCTGCTAAAAAATTATCCGCAGCGCCTTGATCGACCAAGATGCTGGCATACTGCTGACCAACCTTTTCGATCATCTTTGATGCATCTGCTTGCGACCATAGTGATTGGTCATCGCCGAAATACTCAGTATAGGCGGCTTGCCCCCATGCCGATTCACTAGCGGCACAGACGGGTGATAAGGCGGAGACACTGACAAACTTACTTGGGAATTTAAAACCTAATAATAACGCCCCATGACCGCCCATGGAGTGTCCAGTGATACCCATGCTATGGATGGGAAATTCTGAGCGCAGCAAATCGTATAGCTCATCGACGATGTAGCTTTGCATATTGAAATGCTCTGCCCACGGCTGCTGTGTGGCATCCACATAATAGCTTGCGCCCTGACCGACAAAATAGCGTTCATCGTTCGGCACTTCACTGCTGTCACCAGTTCTAGGAGAGGTATCTGGAGCGATAAATATCATACCAAGCTCGCTGCATTTTTGTTGAAAATGCGCTTTATGGGTGACGTTATCGGCATTACAGGTCAGACCCGATAGATATAAAACGGCAGGACATAACCGCCCTGCGAGCGCTTCATCTGGCAGATAAATACTGAACGTCATCGGCGTTTTCGTCGCTGTCGATTGATGACTATAGTAATGCTGCTCGCCATCAAAGCAGCGGTTCACACTCTTTTGCGTGAGCTGGCTGTTAGCAGACAAGCTTTTATTATAAGTATTATTCATGAGTAACTTCCTCTTTGTCCAAGGTAAAATAAACGATGGCCTGTAAAAAGCGCTTTATAAGGCAAAAAGCACATTGATAACAAGTCAAATAGCGCTCAAATTTTAATCAATATCACTGGTAGCATCCACTGGCAAGTTAGAGGTACTGTTGGAAGCGGTGTTTGCAGTATTACTGGGTAAAATATTAACGGTGGTAGAACCCGTATTATTCGTAAGGCTAGCGACTGGTGGACGGGTTTTATCAAACAATACTTGCTCAAACGCAGGTAGTGCCGTCTCCATTAGGCTACCAATCACCATCTGTGGCTCTGATGGCTCAAAACCCATCACACTCTCGCGCTCAGTCACTCGTAAGCGGGCGTCCTTAAATGCGGATTCAAAGCTGGTGTTTTCACGCAGGCTTTCAGCAAAAAAGGCTTGCCCAAAATAAGTCATTTCTGCCGTGTTGGTGCAGCCAAACGAAGCTTTATCAGCTGCTGAGGCAGTAATCACCACTGTGGTCGGTGAGGCCAATTCATCGATAAACGAGCCTGAGTAACACGCTGATACGACGATTACGCGCCAGCGAATACCTGAAGCATCCAAAGATTCACGCAACCAGGTAGCATCTAAATTATCTATCGCAAGTGGTGGATTCGCCAATTGCACGATATCTTCAGTACCATGGGAGGATAGCGTGAGAAACAGCACATCTTCATCGGCATTCATCTGCCGACCAATTCTTTTTAAGCCGCGCAAAATACTGGTCTTAGTCGCAATTGGTTCATCGAGCCAGCTGTACTGATTATTAATGAGTGAGAGCGAATGACCGCTGGTGCCAAAGCGCACATCGAACAGCTCACGTACTTTATTAATCTCGGAGCGAAAAACATTTTGATCAGAGAACCCAGCCACACCCATAAAGTACCAGTCAGTCTTGCCATCGATACTTGGATCAATGCCATCAAGCGCTTGTTGCAACAGACGTGGCTGCTCGTACAATGCAGCCTCTTCTAACACCGGTTCTACGGGTATTTGCTTAAATATGGGTTGATCAGCGACATTACGCTGCCAGATAGTCAATAGCGCCACTGCGCCTACCAGCACAATAATACGCTCCCACCATGGCGTACGCATGCGACGAGAAAAAATCCACAATAAGGCAAGCGTCTGCCATAAGAACAGCACTAAAAACAGAATGGGTAAAAATGAATAACTCCAGTCCGGCAGCCAACCATAACTGCCAAAAAACTGCACCAGACTTTGTAACAATGCCGACAAGGTGTCAGCAACCAACCATAGCACCACAGGCACAAAAACCAGCGCTTGATTGCCCGCTCGCCGTGCCAAAATAATACCGCTCAATAAAATAATCATCGGCCAAATGAGATAGCTGACCAATCCTTGCTCATTAAAAATACTGCCGCCTTCAGCAGCCAGCCATGAGAAAAGCACGTTGCTACCAAGTGCCAATAGCGCGAACACCGCAAACTGAATAAAGGTGGGCTTAACCCAAGAAAACGCGCGCGTTGACCCCACTAGCATCCATAAAGTTGCGATAATATTGGCAGCGAAATTGAGTGAAAAGCGCTGAAGCGATACGGTTTTTAGCGACGTAAGTGACAAAGACTTAGACCTCTAGCCAGTCGAAAGAAATAAAGTGAATCAATGATAAGTATTTTGATGCAGCAGCCGTTCAATGTTATTTATTTACATTTTTTGCGCGGCTTACACACAGCGACGTTATGTTTGATTCACTATAGAATAAGCAAAAAAACGAATAGCATGAGTCAATAGTATGGCTCGCCAATCTAACGCGATTGTAACGGATTGTCGGTCAAGAGGATAAGGCTGATTTGTAAAAAATCGCTCAAATCTGACCGAAAATCAATTAAAAAAAGGAGGCCTTGAATACAAGACCTCCTTCTGTATCAACGACTCAATACTATCTCATCAATAACTCATTGACGCGTTTTAGGTAAGCTGCTGGATCGTCTAATTGACCGCCATCCGCTAGCAATGCTTGATCAAAGATGACTTGCGCCAGCTTGTCAAAATCGACGTCAGATTGCTCGCTACCCTCTAACTTCTTAATCAATGGATGATCAGGGTTAACTTCAAGCGTTGGCTTACTCGCTGGTACATCTTGACCCATTTGCTGGAGCATTTGAATCATTTGTGGCGACAACTCACCTTCACCAACGACCAAACAGGCTGGGCTATCAACCAAGCGCGTAGACACTTTCACGTCTTTCGCACGCTCGCCTAACGCTGCTTTTAGCTTATCAACCACTGGCTTCATGGTTTCTTCTGCTTTTTCGGCTTCGGCTTTTTCGGCTTCGTCTTGCAAATCACCCAAATCAACCGCGCCTTTGGCGATATTTTGTAGCGGTGTCTCATCAAATGAGGTTACGAAGTTCATCGCCCATTCATCGACACGGCTGGTCATCAAGATAACTTCGATGCCTTTCTTCTTGAACAACTCCAGCTGTGGACTGTTCTTTGCCGCTGCCAAATTATCAGCCGTTATGTAATAGATGGCCTTTTGACCGTCTTTCATGCGCGCTTTATAGTCTTCAAAGCTGGTCGTCACACTGTCTTGTGTGCTGGTCGCATAACGTAGCAATTTGGCAATACGTTCTTGATTGCCCATATCCTCGCCCAAACCTTCTTTGATGACATCACCAAACTCAGCGTAGAACTGCGCGAACTTCTCTTGCTTATCACTGTCTTCGCTATTGGCCAAACTTGCCAGCAAGGTCAAAATACGACGTGCATTACCATCACGGATAGACTTCACATCACGTGATTCTTGCAATAGCTCGCGACTGACGTTCAGTGGTAGATCTGCTGAATCGATAACCCCTTTGACAAAGCGTAGATACATCGGTAGCAACTGCTCAGCCTCGTCCATAATAAAGACGCGCTTGACGTAAAGCTTGAGACCATGCTGCTGCTCACGAGTATATAAATCTACAGGCGCTTTTTTAGGAATGTATAGCAGCTGCGTATACTGAACGCGGCCTTCGACACGGTTATGTGTCCACGTCAGCGGTGCATCCATGTCATAGGAGATGTTTTTATAAAAATCGACATATTCCTCGTCTTCAATCTCAGAGCTTGAGCGAGTCCACAGAGCACTGGCTTTGTTGATGGTTTCCCATTCGTCAGTCAGTACCATTTCGCCGCCAGCAGAGGCTTGTGCATCAGCGCTGTCATTTTCGTCATCGGCTACATCTTCTTGCCAAACTTCTTTACGCATTTGAATCGGTAGGCTGATATGATCAGAGTATTTATTCACCAAACGCTTGATTTTGGCGCGGTCTAGATAGCTGTCTTCACCCTCAACGTACTCTTCTTTTAGATGCAAAGTGATGGCAGTACCGCGCGCGTCTTTGGTAATAGGCTCAACGGTAAAGCTGCCTGTGCCATCCGATACCCAGCGTACGCCTGTATCCGCAGGTTCACCTGCTTTGCGTGATTCAACACTGATGGTGTCAGCCACGATAAAGCCTGAATAGAAACCAACACCAAATTGACCAATCAATTGACCTTCTTGCTTTTGTGACTCAGAAAGCTTGTCTAAAAATGCTTTGGTGCCAGACTTAGCAATCGTACCTAAGTTTTCGATGGCATCCGCTTCATTCATACCAATACCATTATCGGTAAAGGTAATCGTTTTAGCATCTTCATCGATAGCAATACGAATTTTTAACTCACCATCATCTTCATAAAGACTGTCATCATTGGTGCCTTCAAAACGCAATTTATCACAGGCATCAGAGGCGTTAGATACTAGCTCACGGACAAAGATGTCAGCGTTAGAATATAGCGAGTGCGTGACCAAATGCAGTAACTGCGCCACTTCCGCTTCAAACGTATGTTTTTTTAATTCTGGATTCAGACCTTTAGCTTGAGTTGCTTCACTCATAAAACACTCCTTTGAATTCTATTAAGTACTTATTATAAAATAACGATGAACCTGCCAAGACCGCTTTAATAGCATTATCAAAGCTAGCCTGTTGGATACCGTTAAGCTGTTTATACTAATAGGGGCATAGAAGAAAATTTCAAGCGAAAAAGGGTTATTCAATAAAAAACACCGTCTTAGTTCGCTAAGGCGGTGTTTTTTGTGAGCCTTATACTCACATAATCATTTAAAAAGGCATATAGTCAAGTCTATATAAATCCGCTACATCGTCATCCTCGCTAAGCACACTAATGTATAACTTGCACTCGGTTTCCTTGTATCGAAATTATATTGAACTGACTATATTAAACTTTATTCTGAGTAAGCTTCTATTAATAAATCCCAAATAGTAGTCAATTTTTTTGAAAAACGATTGTTCTTGTTCATAGTAACCTTCATTGCAGTAATATTGTCTTGATAAACACCATTACAACTGATTACTATAATTCTGTAAAATATATTAAATACATATTTTTGTTTTGTTTTTTAAAACAATAAAATTACTCAACATTTAACGTGGCATCGGACGAATGGTCAAAATCTGCTCGCTGCGACCAAACGGCCCATATATATCGTGCAATACTGCGCTGGTCACCCCAATCCCATCAGCGCCATACTGTTGTACCGCGTCAATACCGAGCCAACGTCCTTGCGGCGCGCGATGCATATGAATCTGCAAATCAGTATTGGGAAACATCCACTCCAACGTTGATAGTCCGAGACCAAGCCGTGGCACGACGCCATTAGCAGTATCGACCATGCCCAATAAATGCACCAAATCATTCGTCGGTTCGCCCTCGACCATCTCAACATCATTGGTGATCCAAACCATACCACGCCCAGCGCGACGATCAGCATCAGTGACTAAGCGCACTGTTTTAATAAAACCACCTGGCCAACCTTTCATACCATCCCAGACCGCCAATTCTTCAGGTTGGTACTGTGCTATTTGATCCTCCAGCCCTGCAATCTCACTGGTGTCTTGAGTCATCAGGCGCCATGCACGAGCAATAATAGCATCACGGCCACGACTGCTCAGCACCGACTCAACCAGCTCAATGGTTCTACCCGGACGAATACAACGGGTAGTAACAGTAAACTCATCGAGCGGTATGAGTCCCAAAATATCGAGACTAATACGGGCAATTCTCATATTCTCTTGTGGAGCAAATCTACTAAGCTCAGCGGTTAGTAATCCTGTCGCTGGTGCCATATGCTGCTCGTGCTCATTCCAAGCGCCTTGGGCATGCTTGGTGGGCTGATAATGTGCGATCATCACACCATCGTCTTGCTGTTCACGTTTGATAAAGTTGTAATAAGCTGACATTAACCATCCTTAATGTTGTCTCAAATCTTGCTCATTCATCCAGTATTTTTTAACTGTTGTGAGAAGTGGTTATGGTTGTATAAAAAATTATGCGTTACCAGAGCGTGTTAATCACTTCCTAGTCATTTTCAGGCGTGGCTTATCTTTATTGTTTATTTAGTAAGCTCTTGCTTTCTCATATTGAGCAACGTGCGACTCTTAGCCATTATAAAAAGGAAAAAAGCCATGATGGCAATAAGCGCACCATATAAGACACTATAATCTTTCGTAAATTGTGCCGTATTAAGCATAAGCATCAATACCAAAATAACAATCACAAACATATTAATTTTCAATTGCTTATTAATGTCATCGACTGTGGCTTCGGCCAATACGAACTTTTTTTTGTGCTTTTTCATGTTACTTACCTACTTGCGTGACCGGAATACGTAAGGCTTTGGGCAGACTAAATATGACATTCTCTTCGATACCTGACAGCTCACTTGGCAAGTCACCGCCCCAATCTTGCAACTGCTGTAGCACCTCTTGAATCAATACTTCTGGCGCTGAAGCCCCTGCGGTAACACCCACATTCTCTACGCCATCAAACCAGCTACTGTCCATTTCGCTGGCGTTGTCTATCAAGTAAGCACGGCAATTCATCCGCTCTGCCAATTCACGCAAACGATTTGAGTTTGAGGAGTTTGGTGAGCCTACCACCAATACTATCTCGCAGCGACTGGCCAAATCTTTGACCGCATCTTGGCGGTTTTGGGTGGCGTAACAGATGTCATCTTTACGCGGTCCTTCGATACTAGGGAATTTGTCGCGCAGTGCATCGATGACGCGTGCCGTATCGTCCATCGACAAAGTCGTTTGGGTAACAAATGCCAAACGCTCACCATCCTGCACAGTCAGCTTTTCGACATCGGCTTCATTTTCGACCAGATGAATCTCTCCACCATGACGACGGTTAAATCGCCCCATTGTGCCCTCAACTTCAGGATGTCCAGCATGACCGATCAACACCGCATCCATACCATCTTGCGCAAATTTAGCGACTTCGATATGTACCTTAGTGACTAGCGGACAAGTGGCATCAAAGACGGTCAGGTCACGGCGAGCTGCCTCATCTTCGACCGCTTTTGAGACCCCATGCGCAGAGAAAATAACGATTGCACCATCAGGCACTTCGTGAAGCTCTTCGACAAATACCGCACCGCGATTGGCCAAATCCGAGACCACAAATTTATTGTGTACAACCTCATGACGGACATAAATAGGGGGCTCAAAGCGGGTCAATGCTTCGTTGACTATCGCAATCGCGCGATCGACACCAGCGCAAAACCCACGTGGATTGGCAAGATAAATTTGCATAAGATGGCCTATCATTAGATAATTTGTATTTATCGCTTAACGTCAAAAGCTTAACGTCAAAAGTTGGGATGCATTCAATACGCTACTTTAGCATAATTTGCTTTTATTGCCTTTTAAAATACCACCGTCCCAGTCGCTATAGAAGCAGTCGGTCTTTAAAAAAACAAAAGTGTCAAAAGCAGTTTATAATTAGGCAGTGGTTATGGTTCCTCTAACCTTACATGATGGCATTTTATATTTTTACCAGCCTTTGACGCTTTGGCGGTTCACTATCATATCTTTTCGTCTTTTCTTAGCGCACACTTTATTAGGGCACACCCCATTAGGACACTTTGTATGACAGGTTCATTATTTATTATTACCGCTGCCTCTGGTACGGGCAAGACCTCACTGGTGAAGCAGCTACTTGCCACCACCAATGACTTGACCGTCAGTGTCTCCCATACGACTCGCGTCCCGCGTCCGGGTGAAATTGATGGTCATCATTATCATTTTACCGATGTCGATAAATTTGTGACTGCCATCGGCGACAATAAATTTTTGGAGCACGCCGAAGTGTTTGGCAATTATTATGGCACCTCAGAACAAAGCGTACGTGCGCAATTAGAGGCCGGTGTCGATGTGATTTTGGAGATTGATTGGCAAGGGGCGCTACAAGTCAAAAAAATATTTACTGATGCGACGATGGTCTTTATTCTGCCCCCAAGCATTGCCACGTTACGCCAGCGCTTGTCGACTCGCGCGCAAGACACGATAGAAGTCATAGAGCAGCGCTTAGCAGGCGCAGTGACTGAGATGGCGCAATACGTGAATTTTGATTTTGTGATAATCAATGACAATTTCGAAGTCGCTTTGACTGAGCTAAAAGCCATTATCGTCGCTGATAGACAGACGCTAAAACGCCAACAGCAGCGTTATCATCGTACGATTAGCAACTTGCTAAGCAATAAAGTACAAGAGTAAGGTTATTACTGCCTGTCAGTAGGGTTTAATTTGGCAAGCAGACATAAAAAGCAACCACCTACCTAGGCAAAAAATGCTACAATGTCTAGCTATTCCCCTTTATATTTTTGATATTATTTTTATTTGAGTGACGGACCATGTCTGTGACTAATAAAAACAACCGAGGTAGCTATTTATGGCACGAGTGACGATTGAAGATTGTTTGGATAATGTTGATAATCGCTTTGAGCTGGTTTTGGTCGCAAGCAAGCGCGCCCGTCAGCTGGCCAAAGGTATCGCTGAACCGTTGGTTGAAGTCGATAACGACAAGCCTACGGTATTGGCTCTACGTGAAATTGCCGCGGGCAAAATCACTCGCGATATTCTAAATCAGCCAGAGCATAACTTTGCTACTAGCTCAATGGATTTAGCACTGTCAGGCGATCATAGCTTCTAGTAAAAGCTGTTTGACATGCAAATGCATATTGATGATAAAAACCACAGCTTATGCTGTGGTTTTTCGTTTACAACTGTATGCTTTTGGCTATCATGAAAGCCATTTACGCCCAAAATCATACCACTGGGTATAAATTTATAAGTTTTTTTCTGGCACCAACGCTTAGCAGTTGACATTGAATACGATTTACGATTAATTAGAGAGTGGTCTCGCCTTTCTACTGCTCTCTATTATAATTATTGCTCTTTTTTACAATGATCGTTTTCTTTTATAATATGGTCGCTGCAATTTAAAAGCGTGACAGCATCAACCCTGTAAACGATATGCTGGTACAGCTTGCATTCGGTTGCTTTTTTATCTATATATCCATACATCGATATTATCTTGCTTTAACGATAGATTAGTATTCATTCAGTCACCATTTACCTTAACAGGGCTTAATCAATTATAGGTAATGGAAAATAGGATCGTCACTTTATGAGTCAAACCCTTCCCAAACTCAGTCATCATCTAGTCGATGATGCTCAATATAATTTGCTCCGTTCAGTTGGCTATCTGACTGCTGCCGAACGCCGTGATATTGTTGATGCCTGTGAGTTCGGTGATATTGCGCATATTAAAGACAAGCGTAAATCAGGGGAACCTTATATCACTCATCCGATTGCGGTCGCTGAAATATTGGCAGGTTTTCGTTTAGATCGGGATACGATTATTGCAGCGATTTTACATGATACCGTCGAAGATACCGACGTTAGCGATGAGCAAATCGAGCAACGTTATGGCAAAGTGGTTGCTAGACTGGTTGATGGCGTCACCAAATTAAAATCTTCGACCCATAATAAGCAACAAAATAAAGCGGCGACTTTTCATAAAATCCTGACGGCTACCCTTGCTGACCCAAGGGTGTTAATCATTAAGCTTGCCGACCGCTTACACAATATGTCGACGCTGGATGCGGTACGTCCTGAAAAACAGCGCACGACGGCGCAAGAGACGTTAGATTTTTATGTGCCATTTGCCCGTCTGATGGGTCTCAATGACATTGCTGATTATATTGAGGTGCTGTGTTATCGCAATCTTGATTCTGGTATGTATAACAAGATTTCAGATAAGCTGCTGCAACATGGGCTGGGACGTAATTTTCAAAGAGAGGCTATTCATAGCTATCTGACTATTGTTTTAAACAACTTAGGGCTCAATGGCCTCGTCAAAGTATTAGACAATCGCGTGGTGATATATCGACAGTTTTTCCGAAATCGCGGTGAGATTAATGCGCTGCTTCGTCACTATGCTTTTGAGATTGTGCTCGACAATATTGAAGCTTGCGACAAACTGGCTTATTACCTCATCAAAAAATATCAAATCGATGATACCCATATCGCTGACAATATTCGTCGCCCACTACCGGGTGGTAATCAATCATTGACCCTTATTTATGAGCGGGATAATGATTTTGTAAAAGTCACTATTTTGACCAAGCAAATGCAAAATGCAGCAAGGCTTGGTGTTATCGGGGCAGAACACGCCTCCGATGTCAGTCAATCAGTCATTCAGGCGTCACTACGCAATATGAAAGACTTGGTCGATGAAGACAGCTTAAATCAAAACAGTCCTGACTTTACTGCTGCTGTCTCGACGATTAGCGAGCTGATGGATTACCTGCATTCAAGCAAGATTATTTGTTATAGTCCCAAAGGTCGCGCTTATGAGCTATCACAAGGAGCCACAGCGCTTGATTTTGCTTATGCTGTTGGACCTATGGTTGGTAATGTGGCCGTCGGTGCCAATATCGATGGCAACAAAGCCAAGTTGGGCACGGTGGTCAAAAACGGGCAATTGGTCGAAATTGAAGTAAATAGCCACTCAGAGCCAAAGGCAGAATGGCTCGGGTTTGTCGTGACCAATAAAGCCCGTGAAGAGATTTTACGCTGGTTTAAGGATTTATCTGCTGCTGATAAACAGCATCATGGTCAACAAGCCTTGGATCGCGCGCTAAAGACCTATCAAAAAAGCCTCGATGATTTAACGGACAGCGATTGGAAAAACTTGACAGAATGGCGTGGTCTGACAGAAAAAAATGCGCTATTTGAACAGATTAGCTCGGGCACACTACTACCACAACTGGTGGTCACTCGCTTATTTAGCGACGAAGTCAGTGACTTGCAGGCTAAAGAACAAAATGATGATGATGCCCAACCGCAACAATTGATTGTCAATGCCTCAGGGGTAGAGCTTGATTTTGCCAATTGCTGCCATCCGATCTACGGCGACCCTATCGTTGGTCATTTATCCCGTCATGGCTTGGTGGTACATCGCCATAAATGCTTCTCGCTCGATGATATTCGTAAGGACAACCCTTATCAAGTGATACAGCTGCGCTGGCGCAATGATAAAGCAATCAAACAAAATGAGTCCGGCGAGCACGCTAGCAAAGTCCGTTTTTCGGCTTATTTGAAGCTGTCTCTTGCCCTCAGCGACGAACAAATTAGTGAGGTTATCTACCATCTACGCCAATTAAATATGGGGGTGGAAACGGTCGATGTGCGCCATACTGACACTATCATTCATATTGTGGTGCGTAGTCGCAATCATTTAGCACAAGGTATTCGCGAACTGCGCTCGCTGCTGGGCTTTCCCAATATCATGCGACTCTATCAGCTGTAGATAGAAGTGTTAAATACCCTTACTTTTAATCTCGAATTTTCAGAACAACCTAAAACAATGATAAACTTTGCTACTTCGTTTTTAGTCAGTAAATCCAATCAATCAAACGAAAAAAATACCTTAAGGATATAATATGACCCGTCAAACCATTCAAACTGATAAAGCCCCTGCCGCTGTTGGCACTTACTCACAAGCCGTCAAAGTCGGTAACACCGTTTATATTTCAGGACAGTTAGGTTTCGACCCTGAAACCATGGAGTTGAGAGAAGGTTTTAAAGCACAGGCTGAGCAAGTGTTCGAAAATATCAAAGCTATCTGTGAAGCAGCTGGCGGCAGTCTAAATGACGTGGTTAAATTCAATGTATCTTTGACAGACTTAAGTGATTTTGCCGTTTTAAATGAAGTGTTCGTGGCCAACCTATCCGAGCCATACCCTGCCCGCGCAGCCGTACAAGTCGCTGCTCTACCAAAAGGTGGTGTGGTCGAAATTGAGTCTATTCTATATATTGAATAATCTTGAGCCTCATCACACTCAATTCTTAAGTAATTGAGCAAAAATAACGGTTGTTAGCGTAAGCCCAAATATCACTATTTGGGCTTACTATTATTCTCATTATTTAAATACCCAAACAATAGAGATGTATTTTATGTTGGTACAAGTTGCTCTGCCCGTGCCCCTTTATCGGGTGTTTGACTATAGCTTACCGGCAGATATGAATGCTTTGCCAGATAATAACTCACCATGGATACCGCCAATTGGTAGCCGCGTCGAGGTGTCCTTTGGTCGTCAAACCTTAATCGGTATCGTGGTCGCTCATATCGCTGAAGCGGATAGCAGCGTACCGATGAAAAAACTCAAACCTATTAATAAGTGCCTAGATGCCGAGCCGATTTTGGATGCCAGCATGTTAAAGCTGGCTTATTGGCTGGCAAGCTATTACCACTATCCGCTTGGTGATGTGTTAGCTGTCATCTTGCCCAGCCTCGTTCGTCAAGGCAAGCCGCTAGACTTGCTGATTACGCACTGGCGAATTTTGCCGCATATCGCTGATGGTGATTTTCGTGCCAATGCCAAAAAGCAGAAGCAACAATTTGATATGCTTAAGCTACACGGAGAGCGCGGTGCGAGCGAAGATGTGCTGCTGTTAGAAGGCATGCAGCGCAGTTTTTTAAAAACGCTGGAAGATAAAGGCCTTATCGAGCGCTATATTGAGCCAAAACAAGCACCTGCTCCTGTCAAACTCGCAAAAATGCCACTCGATCTCAATGATGAGCAAGCGCTTGCCGTTGCGGCTATTGTTGCGGCGCACGAAGCTGAGCGCTACACGGGGGTTTTACTGAACGGCATTACTGGTAGTGGCAAGACCGAAGTTTATCTGCAAGCGATGCAAGCCGTATTAGAAGCGGGCAAGCAGGTTTTGATTTTAGTACCGGAGATTGGTTTGACCCCGCAGACGCGCGCGCGCTTTGCCAGTCGTTTTGCTGCCCATATTGTCTTGCTACACTCCGGCATGACCAACACTCATCGCTTACAAGGCTGGCAAGATTGCCGCACTGGTCATGCTCAAATCATTATTGGGACGCGCTCAGCGGTGCTATATCCCTTTGCTGATTTAGGACTTATCGTCGTCGACGAAGCACATGATGGTTCTTATAAGCAGCAAGATACTCTACGTTATCATGCCGCTGACGTCGCGCTTTATCGCGGCCTGCAATGCAACATTCCCGTCGTACTTGGTACCGCGACCCCGTCTCTTGAGCATTTAAAACTGGTCGATGACGGCAAATTAGTAGAATGCCAACTACAGACTCGCCCTGGCAATGCAAAGCCTGCAACCATGCAACTGATTGATGCGCGCCTGCAAAGCACCCATCAACAGACTCAAGATGATGGCGCACGCTATGATACGGGGCTGACAGATGCGTTAATTGGCGCGATACGGCAAACGCTCGAAGCGGGCGATCAAGTATTGATATTTTTAAATCGTCGTGGCTATGCGCCAGTTTTGCTATGCGAGGCTTGTGGTTGGCAGGCAGATTGTCCACGCTGTGATGCGCATTTAACCGTTCATTATAATAGTCAATCGCAACCTAATTCCTATTCAAGCAGCTCGTACTTAAAATGCCATCATTGCGATTGGCAAGCCTATATTCCCACCGTTTGTCCTGATTGCGGCAGTCAAAACCTAGATGCCAAAGGGATGGGTACCACAAGACTCAGCGAAAACCTGCACGCGATTTTTGCCAATCCGCAAACCAGTAAAGAGTTGTATCCCATTATCCAAATCGATCGTGATACGACCAGACGTAAAGACAGCTGGGAGAATATCTATCAGCGTATTAATGAAGGCAAGCCTGCTATCTTAGTCGGCACGCAAATGGTCGCCAAAGGCCATCATTTTCCCAATGTTACCTTGGTCTGTTTGCCCAATGCTGATCGTGGCTTTTTATCCGCCGACTTTCGCTCACCAGAACATACTGCACAGCTGATGATTCAGGTAGCTGGTCGTGCTGGACGCGGTGATAAGTCTGGTCGTGTATTGATTCAAACGCTGCAGCCAGATAATGAGCTGTTATTAAAGCTAGTGAAAGATGGTTATCTGTCCTTTGCTCGCGAGCTATTGCAAGAGCGTAAAATGATGGGGTTACCGCCGCATAGCCATGCTGCCCTGATACGCTGCGAAGGCAAAACGCTTGCCGCTACGACGCAAGCATTGAAAGATGCGATTGCAAGTCTACCTAATGGCCATAATCTTGCTGTGCTTGGTCCTATCGACGCACCGATGAGCAAGAAGAACAGCCGCTACCATGCACAATTGCTACTGCTAGCTAAAGATCGACGACAGTTACATCAGGTATTAAATCAATGGTGGCAACCAGTACTCACCTTGCCAAGCGCCAAATATCTGAAGCTTACTTTAGACGTCGATCCTGTCGGTTGGTGATGCCCAATTCCTAATCGTGATCCTTTAACTACAATCATCGCACTATAGCTCGCCATTACTAAAGAACGCTATTCAAAATTGGTCATTCATCGTTTACCGCCTAGGGCGTGTCATCAATTAGATTGTGAGGCTTAAAATGAGAAAAATTACAGATAAACAAGGAAGAAATAGCCGCTAATATGAACATATTGGCAAAATTTCTGACGATGTTTAGCAAAATTTAGCCATTTTAAGACCACTAAATATATAAATGTGCTAATTGATGACACGCCCTAGATACAGCAAGCATTTATTAAATGTGCTAAATTCTGTATATCTGTCTGGTTTATGCACAGCAAACCCAGCTTTATAAATCATCCATTTTACTTTCTATCATCCTGAGTGTTGTTATGAGTCAAAATAATTCAAACCCTGAACGAAGTAACCATTCTCATCAGAGCGATGCTGATATGCCTGAACCTCTGCTTCAAGATAATGAGAGCAATTACACTCATGACAAGCAAGACACTCACGACCACGATGAACACTTAGAACAGACCACGGCACCGCGCGATACCAAAGGCTATCAGCGCACTTTACTGTTTAGCTTTATTATAATCACTGGCTACATGTTTATCGAAGCGATCGGTGGCTGGCTCACCGGTAGTTTGGCACTATTATCCGATGCCGGTCATATGCTCAGCGATGCGGTGGCCCTTGGCGCGACGTTAATGGCGTTCAAAATTGGTGAAAAAGCAGCGACTCATCAAAAGACCTTTGGTTATAAGCGCTTTGAGATTTTGGTGGCGGGGGTGAATGGCGCTACTTTGGTCATTATCGCACTGATGATTTTTTATGAAGCGATTAAACGATTTAATTCACCGCCTGACATTGCTACTCAAGGGATGCTTATCATTGCGACCATCGGCATGCTGATTAATATTTTAGTCGCTTGGTTGATGCACCGAGGTAGCCACGCTGAAAATGAGCATAGCCACGGCGCCAGTACAGACAAAGCATCTGATAGCAAAGCACCAGTGAATCTGAATATGCAAAGTGCTTATTTACATGTCTTGAGCGACTTGATGGGTTCGGTTGCGGCTATTATTGCCGCGTTACTAATGATAGGTTTTGGTTGGTTGTGGGCAGATGCAGCGGCGTCAGTCATCGTTGCCATCCTGATTTTAATCAGCGGTTACCGCGTCGTACGCGATTCAGTCCATATATTGATGGAAGGCACGCCAGAAGGTATATCGCTAGTCAATGTGGAGCAAAAACTGATCGCCCATCCTCAAGTACACAAGGTACACGACCTGCACGTTTGGAGTATCACCAGCGGCTTAAATGCACTGTCTTGTCACGTTGTCGTCGATGGAGAAATGAGTATTCACGAATCGAGTCTGCTGATTGAGGATCTGGAAAAAAGCTTGTTAACACTTGGCATTCATCATGCGACTATTCAGGTCGAAAGCTTATCGCATCTGCAAACAGCTACCCATAGCGATGCGTTAGTCTGTGACATCTCCGAGCGAGCCGTTGATAATGGGGGTCATATTGGTCACAATCATTGAGCAGCTATATTAGAGTCTGTCAATAACGCTACTCAGCAAAATCTGTATGCTGTATTAATATTAAGATTAAGCGATGCTAATTAATACTAAGCCAACTCTTCATATGGCTGCTATATTGGCAACTCTCATTAAAATTTGCTCAATCACTTTAAAAAAATAAAGTGCCAGTAAGTTTATATGGTTATAATAACTATCAATTAATGATAAATGATCAATTCAAACCCTATTGAACATTGGCAAACATACTTATTAGTATCTTTTTAATTTATTCATTGATGATATACCACTATGTCTAGACGCTCAGCACCTTTTGTCGCCCCAGACTATATCGACGACCCTACCTCAAAAGATGGCAAAAAACACGCCAAGGTTTTGCTATCAACCCTGCAAGAAGACATCGCCAGCTTTCGTGATGCGCAATTTCCACCTGATATTTTGCGACAAGTTCGCGACATGCCTATCTATGAAGGCAATTTAGCAGAAGTCAAAGCCTATCAACAGCGTTGGCAGACTCTGCTCGAACGCGCGATGGCCTTTTATCCTGCGGCCAATCTACCACCTGATTATCTGCCGCTACCAGCTAGCCTCGAAATACCGCAGTTTATTTATCATGTGCAACGACTGCATCTAACCAAAACTCACGCTAAAGAATCTAAAAGTTTTGGCTCAGTCGGTGCACTTACGGATAAATGCGGGGATTACAGCGCTGATGAGATTGCGCGTATGGCAGCCGTATTTGATAACGACGATGAGGCTCGTTTGGTCGCTCATCGTGAATTTATTGATTTGCGTGCGTACGTCTTTTGTCGCGATAATAAAGGTGAGATGTTAGAGCCTGAGCGCGTACGCTTTTATCGTACTGGACTCATTGTCCACGCTTTGCCCAATTTTAAAATGATAGACAGTCGGCAGACACCGCGTAAGCGTCGTAATGATGCTTATAACAATCCGCTTGCCGATAATGGCGTGTGGAAGATTTATCGCAAAAAATAACGTATGCTCGCGTTATTTATTATTGTCCTTCTTGTTTTATATTGACTGTTTTACATTGCTTATTTTATTGCCAATTTTGAGGATTTCAGATGTTCGCTGCCGCCGCCGGCTCACCAAATTTAATGTTACAAGCTACGATTTTCTTGGGAGCCGCGCTGCTCTTTGTACCCCTTGGCAAACGCTTTGGTATTGCGACCGTCCTTGGTTATTTGATCACCGGACTGATATTAGGGCCTAGTGCGCTAGATGTAGCGGGCGATGCTGAGAGCTTATTACATTTTTCTGAATTTGGCGTGGTGATGCTGCTCTTCATCATTGGTCTTGAGCTCCAGCCTTCACGGCTTTGGGCGCTGCGCCGCTCAATATTCGTCCTTGGTGGCTTGCAAGTCGGTCTTTCCGGCACCTTATTGATGGGTATCCTATATCAATTTTTCTCCTTACAACTCGATACTGCTTTTATCGTCGGTTTCGGCTTGGCGCTCTCTTCTACCGCTTTTGTGCTACAAATACTGACTGAAAAACAGCAGCTGTCTAGTACCCATGGGCGTGAAGCGTTTACCATCTTGTTATTCCAAGATATTGCCGTGATTCCTTTATTAGCGGTCATTCCGTTTTTGTCAGGGGTGCGCGAGCAGAGCTACGACTTAATCTATTTTGGCAAGGTTTTCGCCGTTTTCGCTGGACTGATTTTTGCCAGCCGCTATGTGGTTCGACCTTTCTTTAAATTTGTCGCCTCTAGTGGTGCGACAGAATTACTGACTGCGGTCGCACTATTTATCGTCATGGGTGTCTCTATCTTGATGGGTCAAATTGGTCTATCGATGGCGCTTGGCGCATTTTTGACTGGCGTATTGCTGGCAGATTCGGAGTACCGTCACGAGTTAGAAGCCAGTATCGAACCCTTTAAAGGATTGCTATTGGGGCTATTCTTTATGTCAGTCGGTATGTTGACTGATGTCAAACTCATTTTGGCCAAGCCCATCTTTATTATCGGCTGTGCGATGGCATTGATGTTTATCAAATTCGGTGTGGTCACCGCTATCGCAAAAATATCTGGCAATCGATGGCCAACCAGTATCAGATTGGGGGTGACTCTCGCTCAAGGGGGTGAATTTGCGTTTGTCTTGTTCAGTGTGGCCACCGCCCAAAACGTTCTGCGACCTGAGCTAGCAAACACCCTAAATCTCATTGTGACCATCTCTATGGCGCTGACGCCATTGGCATTCTTACTATTAGAAAAAATAGGAGAGCCATTATTTGCCAAAAGCAAACCCAGCCGTGAGTACGACACCATTCCCGATCATGAGCATCAGGTCATTATCGCGGGCTTTGGCCGTGTCGGTCAGATTATCGGTCGTGTATTACGCATGCATAATATCGAATTCACGGCCATCGAACGCTCTGCCAATCGGGTGGATTTTGTCCGTCGCTTTGGTAACCAAGTTTATTATGGTGATCCAAAAAACCCTGAAATATTACGTGCCGCTGGTATCAAAAAAGCACGTGTGTTTATTCTTGCCATTGACGACTTAGAGCGCTCTATTACCACCGCTCAATACTTACGTAAGAACTACCCTGATTTAATCGTCTTGGCACGAGCGCGTGATCGTCAGCATTATTATCGCCTCCGTGAAGTTGGTGTGCGTCATATTTGGCGTGAGACTTATTTATCGTCGTTAGATATGTCGCGTGAGTCCTTGCAGCTGCTCGGCATCTCTCCAGAAAAAGCACGCGAAACTGTACAGACTTTCCGTGATTATGATGACGACTTGATTGAACGTCAGCAAGCCATCTATGATGATGAAGCTAGCCTGATTGAATCAGTACAATCATCAATGGCAGAGCTTGAAAGCTTATTTGATGAGGATATTGGTAAGGCGCGTAAGATGGATTTGAGTGAGTTTTCTGACGCCCTAAAAAACCAAGCGACGCCCGTTGATGAAAAAAACGATATCGTTCCTGACCCCAAAGCTTAAACACATTTTTTAATCCGTTGAGCAGTTTGGCGGCGCCAGTTTTTCGTTTAGCGAGCTGGTGCATTGCCAACTATCGCCATCTTCCACATGATAGAAAGCCACTGTTTGCTCATTGAGATAACGCAGTGGGAATTTAACATCATGAATCGTTCCTATGACAGCACAATCTGTTTTAGGAACGCCCGGCACTTGAGTGTCAATACGCACCAGCACTTGCGGGTCGTCTATGTTAAATGGCAAATCAATGGGACACTGCCCAGTCTGTTGGTAAATGACAGCCACACGATTCTGCGTCGTTTTGGTGATGTCATAAGCATTGAATAATATTTCATTGGCTTTTGGCTTCGCGATAATAGGTAAAAACTGCACCTTAATCACCAGTAAGGCGAAAGCAAAAAGCCCAAAACCCAATCCCAAACCAAATAAGCTCACCCCACCCTCTCGGCGCAGATGTGCTTGCTGCGCCGCCTCGTCTCGCGGATGATCCTCAATCGCATCAGCGATTTCTCGCCGTGCCATACGGTAGTAATAAGCGTCTGTCCAACGCGCCACCATACACGCCCAATATAGCCAAATCATCGCAGCAACACCTAGCCGCGTTGCCATTTGATACGCATCAGGAATATAAGACATCGCCACAAATTCAAAGACAACCAACACAATCGCAATATTAAGCTGAATAAAAGACCAACCTGCCACGCTATAGACGATCGCATCCATATAGCGCTTGCGATATAGCAGCCAAGGAAAAGTAATAAAAAACGCAGCCCAGTGCCATTTTGGTGATAAATAGCCTTGCTTATCAAACTCCGCGAAGCGCTTGAGATAATAGCGTTGGGTACGATGACCGATAAACCATTTATCCAACTGCTCACGCTTGGCAGCAGTCAGCTGTTCTTGGTAAAAAGGTGGCGGTGAATCCGTCTCGATAAATAACATAGCAGTAGGCTCTCGATAAAAAGCGTATCAATAATCACTGTAAGATACTTTTTTCAGCGAATAATTAGATTAAATACACTCTTTATATTCTTCATTAATATTTCATATTTATAGAATATCTTTAGTATAAACTGATGCAAAAGCCAATCATAGAGCGACTAAGCTCTTGTCCTTATTTGATTCGTGAGCATCTCATGTCTACACTCAAGCGCAATATAATCATAACCATTATGATTATTACCGTTCTAATCGCTACTGCTATAACCCTTATCATCATTAATGTCAGTGCCATATCTGACCCTTATAAAAATGAGCTAGGTTTTGATCAAAGTACCTTTGTAGGTCAATGGCCATTTACCGCCGATAGTGTGGTAATAAGATGTGATAAAATTAATGACAAATCAATTGTTTCTATAATAACCCTCAGTGGAGAGCGTTATATGCTCAATGCTGATTCAAATACAGACATCGATAAGCCGCCAATGAAAATACTCAGTGCAAAAGATACAATCTGGCGTGATACTGAGACAGATACTGAAACAGATAAGAACTATTTATCATCTGCTGACGCCAAAGTTTCTACGGACGATATCATCGATGCCGGTTTAAAATTATGTACGAAAGCTTAGAAAATGTTTGAAAGGAGAGTGAAAGCGGTTTACGCCATCAGCAACTGCCTGATAATTGAACGTTCACACTTGCTCATATTTAACCTATAATACGCTCATATTCGCAACTTTATAAAGTCTTAGTAACCCTATGAACCAATCCTCTAATCCCGATAACTCAAATGATATAAATCAAGTGGCTGAGCCTAATACTGCCATTGAGACCGTTTCGCAAAATGATAAACATATTCGTATTGTGAATACTTTTATGAAACGGCGCACGCACATGAATAAGAACGCCGAGCTGGCTCTCACTGATCCAGAGTTTGCTGACTACTTGGTTAATAACAGCTTCGGTGACGGCAATCTTGATGGTATCGATGACTTGCGCGTACTATTCGCCGATACGCCCAACGGTATTGATGCGCCGCTTACTGTAGAGATTGGTTTTGGACTGGGTGACTCATTCATTGAGATGGCAGCTGCCGAGCCGACGCGTAACTTTGTGGGTGTTGAAGTACACGAGCCAGGTATCGGTAAATGTGCTTATATGGCAGGTACAAAGGGTTTAAGTAACGTCAAAATCATTAACGGCGACGCCATCCAATTGCTCAAGCAGCTTCCAGAAAATCATATCGACCGTATTCAGCTCTACTTCCCTGATCCATGGCAAAAAAAGCGCCATTATAAGCGTCGTTTTGTCAGCCCTGAGCGTATGGCGATGGTCACGCGCAGTTTAAAACAAGGTGGCTGGTTCCATACGGCAACCGACTGGGAGCATTATGCCTTTTGGATGGTTGAGGTTTTAGACGGTTTTTCAGGACTCACCAATCAAGCGGGTGCAGGCAACTTTACTGACCGCCCTGACTTTCGTCCAATGACCAAGTTTGAGCGCCGCGGTTTAGAGCGCGGGCATGGTGTCTGGGATTTAATCTATATTAAAGAGTAAGCCTCATCGCGTTACCCTTAATGATTTTTGACAAAGCGGCTAAGACATTTAGCCGCTTTTTTATGCAGCTGGTATTACCCACCCTCATTTTATCTAGATATATTCAGTATTTAATCAGCCAAACCCTCTGTTTGAGACGCTTTGAAGAATTTTATTTATTAAATTTACAGAGCAGCAATATGTGAAACATAGCAATTT
The DNA here is from genome assembly GCF_904846665.1 of Psychrobacter sp. Pi2-51. Classification (NCBI taxonomy): domain Bacteria; kingdom Pseudomonadati; phylum Pseudomonadota; class Gammaproteobacteria; order Moraxellales; family Moraxellaceae; genus Psychrobacter; species Psychrobacter sp. Pi2-51. The sequence continues at coordinate 261 of NZ_CAJHBP010000037.1, read as the reverse complement.
TGACGAAATTGCCAGATGAAAAAATAGTTGCATGATGGCACAAAACATATAATTGAATGATTCGCTGACACTATACATTCAGGCAAACATTGGCACTATAAGGGCTGCACGAGTTCTCCCCATAAGCTGTGGATAACCCTGTGTATAAGTCGCTACTTGACAAGAATTTTCCTAGGTAGCTTAAAGGGTTAGGTAAAATCGTTCATTTTTTGTACAATTTAAAAACCTATATTATTCAATAACTTATATGGAAATTTAAAT
>NZ_CAJHBP010000036.1:0-24958 GCF_904846665.1 Psychrobacter sp. Pi2-51 | reverse complement strand
CTCAAAGAAAAAGTCAGATACTGCTAAGTATCTGACTTCTCATAAACCCTCAACCTATTCTAGGATGGGACACTCTAAATTATTTTAGAGTGAAGAGTAAGAAGGTAAATCAATCGACTTAGATAACGTCACCATACCCATTATTCATACTATTCTCATCGAACTGCTGCATCACATTTAGCATAGTACCCAGCGTGCTTTGATGCTGAGAGCTAGAGGCATTACTAGGGTTTGGGTTGCTAATACCATAAGCACCAAATATCTGATCAGCGCTGATATTACCACCGAAGGCAAAGCTGATACTACCAACTGCTGACTCGCCACCTTCAAAGAAATCAGCGATTGTTAATTGGTCAGTAGTGCCACTCACTTTGAGAATCAGATCATCATTGCTGCGCATGAGTCCACTGGCTACGTCATTAAATCCAACACCATCAAAATAGATGTTGTCAATGCCGCCGCCCGTATTGTCTATGATATCTTGTCCAAATCCTGCTTCAAAGTAATAGAGGTCGTCGCCTTCACCACCTTTTAATAGATCATTACCAGTACCACCAATGAGAATGTCATTACCTAGTCCACCATCCAACTGATCGTCGCCTAGTAGTCCCTGAAGTCTGTTATCGACTTCCGTACCTTGAAGTTGGTCATCACCATCTGTACCCACAATATCAGCAGTTGCATCAAGGCTATCAGGTGTACTTGGTACTGTATCGTCAATAGATGTGGTTTCTGGTATTGCTTTACCAAACAACCCGAATATTTGCTCATGTGAAATACTACCGCCAGTCTCAAAGCTAATAGTTTCAATGATGCTATCGCCATTACTAAAGTAGTCTTTGATCGTGACTTGATTGTTCACATCACCATTGACTCGCAGGATAAGATCATTACCAGAGCTCATCAACCCTGATCCAACCTGATTATAAGTGATACCGTTACTAAAGATAATTTCGTCTACACCATGCGTATCAATAATAGTATCTATGCCAGCTGTGTAGATATACGTATCGTTACCTCTGCCACCTTTCAACTGGTCGTTACCTGCAGTGTCTACGATAGTATTATCACCCGATAGATCTGTATTATCAGTAGGTACTTCAGGATCGGTTGGTGTGGTGGTGTCGTCATTGCCACCATTATCTGTATCACCACTGCCAGATCCAGGTAATGCTGTCAATTGACTAGCGATACTCTGAGCAGAGATAACCATATTACTACTTGGAACAATATAATCGATGGCTTTATCATTACTACTAAAATGTCCTTCAACTTTAACTTGCTGATCTAAGTCCCCATCGACTAGGATAATGAGATCATCTCCTTCTTGATGGTAGCTGAGTTGACTCTTATCTATACCTTGGAAGAAGATGCCATCATTACCACCACCACTGTTGTCAATAGTATCAATGCCTTGGTTGGCTTTGTAGATATAGCTGTCATTACCTGCGCCGCCAGATAAAGTGTCGTTACCGTCTTCACCAGATAAGGTGTCATTGCCTGCGCCGCCGTTGAGAATATCATTGCCTGAGTTGCTACCTGAGCCGTTACCGCCTGCTAGGTAGTCGTCACCTGCACCACCATTCAAGGTGTCATTACCAGTAAACCCAAACAGCTGGTCATCACCTAAATAGCCGTTAATAATATCATTGCCAGTCGTTCCTGAAAGCTGTTCGCTACTGTCTGTACCTTCCACGATATTATCAGGCGTTGTTTCTACTGGGGTATCAATGGGTTGACTTGAGTTAATGGTAAGAGTGAGATAAGCACCTGCGCTAGTGCCAAAGAGATCGCCTGCCCAGAGTATAAATGAGTAGTTACCGATGCTATCGACAGTTGGATCGCCAGTAAGTGTGAGAGTGTCAGCATCAAAACTTAACCAGTCAGGGATATCTTGGTAACTGCCATCAGCATTTTGATCTGCAAGGGTAATACGATAGCTTAGAATACTATCCCACGCATCTTGATCAACGATGGTGTCGGCATCGAACTGAACGCTTAAGGTTTCGTCATCATCAATGCTGATGGCTTGTGGGTATTTATTGACAGTCGGCGCATGATTGTCTGCTCTATCAATAATGGCATTATCAATGTCTTGCTGGGTAAGGATGACTTCTGCGCCGTTGTTATCAAAGATAATGCGGTCGATTTTGTTGTCGATTATAATATCACTGGGGTCATCTAAATTATTTAGAAGAAAGTTTTGGTCTGTTGAAAAATCAAACTCATCAGCTGATGCTTGAGGGGTAAAATAATCGAAGAAAGTAATACTATCTCCATTACCTTTAAGACGAACAACCAGCATATCATGTACACTTAAAGTGTTTTCAACACGGGTAAATATAGCATCACTGAGATCGTAACCTTCTATTACAAGGGTGTCTTGAGACGATATATCATTAGTAGCACTGACTGTATCTTTGCCACCACCTTTTTTATAAATGATAGTATCATTACCCGTCTGACCGCTCACAAAGTTATCTTGAGAATTCAAAATAATCGTATTGTCTAGCTCATTACCAAACGCTGTTTTAGCGTCACCTTTTAAGATAAGGTTTTCAACATTCCGTTGTAATATATGGTATTTACCAGTATCTTGCCATATGTTCTGCTCATTCATCTGATAATAGTGATGATCTACCCACTGCTCTACAGTATCAATACCACCGCTATCGCCTGTAACATAGTTAAATTCATTCAATTCGCCCTCAGCAACTTTGTCACCCTCTATTAAGGTAATAGAACCATTATCGTTAGTAACAAGCGTCTCATATTGATCAACGACGTAATAGTCATGTCCTGCGCCTCCTGATAAAAGGTCGGCTCCCTGTTTGCCATCTAGGTAGTTGCTTCCTGAATTACCGTAAATTTCATTATTGAATTCACTACCTATACCATTGAGATCACTCGTGCCTCTTAAATGTAACTCTTCAATATTAGTACCAGACAAGTTAAAGGAGTCATCGATAAATATACGATCATACCCTTCATCCTCGTTCTCAACGATAGTGTCCTGATTGTCAGCAAAATAGTTATCATCACCTTCGCCACCAATCAAGGTATCAGCACCTTCGCCACCCTCCAGCCAATCTTGTCCTTGACCACCTTGGAGCTCATCATCACCTTGGTGACCAAACATAGTATCATCACCTTCACCCGCGATAATGATATCGTTAGCATTACCTCCATTGATGATATCGTCACCTGTTTCGCCATCAATATGGTTTGATTCGGTCCAGCTACCCTGCAACTCATCATTTCCTTCTAGACCATAGATATGATGGTTCGATGTGACATAAATATCATTAACTTGATCATCTTTGTCAGAACCTATGATATAGGCATCTCTTAAGATACTATCAATACTGGTTTTTGGGCTATCAATAAAGCTGATATCAATATTGGCTAAATCCTTATTATCTACTTCTCGAAGTATCAGTTGGTTATCTACTCCATATAAAAGGTAAAGATCACCATCTTGATAATAAGTTTCTTTGAGTAATGATTTTTCAAAGTTAAATTGTAAGTATGACCCATCTTTCTGTGACCAATCTTCAATTATTTCATCATTTCCAGAATTAGAATCAAAGATGTAAGTGTCATAACCAGTGTGTCCAAATAATTTATCGTTACCGGCTTTGCCGTCAAGTATGTCGTTTGACTCAAATGTGTGAAGCTGGTTGTCTCTACTATTACCAGTTAAGTAGTCATCACCCTCCCAACCACTAAAATAGTCAGAATCAGAATTTTCGATATTTTCAATAGGCTGACTTATGATTGTTTCAAAGCTTACGATCTCATCGTCAAACACAAACTCTAAAGTACGATCAGTATCTAAGAATAACCCGTTAGTGATTGTAAACTCTTGCTCTTCATATCCAATAATTAGGTTTTTACCCTGAGACTTAAATGAGACCATGCTTAATGGAATGCTTTCAAAGATTAATTTATCCGTACCAGTTGAGCCATAATCAAAATCGACAATATCCGATCCAGTATCTAAACTAAAGATGTAAGTATTATCTCCACCTTGACCGATAAGAGTGTCATTACCTAAGCCGCTGACAAATACCTCGTCAGCATCAGAGCCGGTAACTTTTTTATCATTTACTCCTGATAAATAAATAGTGTTTTCACCGCTAGATACCTCAAACTCTGTTACTGAATCATCGATAAATATAGAGTTTACAATGTCTCCATGTTCTACGATGTATTGATCTATAACGACATTATTAGTGGTATACCAATTTTCTAGAGTTAGATAACCTTCACCAAAATTGTATTCCGAGAATTCGTCAGTGTTAATACCTAACAGGTTAAGTAAGTGAATACTGGTTTTACCGGCATCTGCTAGATAATTTGTATCTAATAGCGCTTCTAACTTAAAAAAGTTAGTAAAATTTAATTGATTAAATTGGTACACTTCAATGCTGTCAAAATAAGGCTTAAGTATCGTCTGGTTGATAATATCAGACTCTACAGCAGTCTTAATATCTTGATAGACATTAAGAAATTCAGATGTCTGATCAGAAGTAGCTTGGTTAATATAATCGGTTGGATTAATGCCAGTAATCGCATCAATGAGTTTGACCATTTGCTTATCATTTTGGTTCAAATAACTATAGTTAGTAACCGTATTCGTTTCACTAACATATTCTGGTAGATCTTGATTTGGTCTTATTCGAATCACATGTTCAGCATTTTCGTTTTCAGTCCATTTAATATTATTGTTATTAACGATAGCCACTTCACTATCATTATTCTTACTGTCTGTGCCCGCCCATAACTCTAATAATTTATCAGACTGGTCGAAAATATTTTCAATATCTTTGTTTTCATCTAAATATTTAGCTAATATCGATAATTCATCAGTACCCTTGGCAGCGTCTGCTAGGTCATCTAAGCGGCCAAATCCAGAAAGATTCAGACCATCAGTTTTTTCATCAGGTGTCGATATAAAGTCACTATGAATCAAATCTTGGTCAAAGTTAATGTCCGCCATCAATAATGTGTTGCCGTCATTATCTACATAACTTCCTTGTTCTTTTACAGTGCCGCCGCTTGTCTCTACCTCGTTGCTTGAATCGAAGCTTAGATTTAATTCGGATATACCTATCTGTTCAAGAGTTTTAAGTTCATCTTGAGAAGTGACACCATCAATATTAGTATCTTGCCAAACTCTTAACTCACTAAAACTGGTATCGTCTTTATTGATCACACCATCAGCATTGATATCTAAATCCGCCAATGCTTCAAAACCATGTTTGGCAATCAATCCACTATTTAGTTCAGTTTGATCCCCGAACATCTCCTTACCATTGTTAATGACACCATCTTTATTAATATCTCTAACTAAAAATCCATCCTCACTCGATAACCAACCTGTAGCAGTTTTGATGCCGTCACCGTCGTTATCAAACATGACACCTTGCTTATTGTTTTCAGCAACTGTGTTAATAACTCCATCTTTGTTAAGATCTAATACCAGAGGATCATAATATTCTATTTGATATTCTGATTCAAAATTGCCATCTTGATCTTTTTGTAAGTTTGGAAGAAGAGAGTTTAGTAATAGTGAGTTGCCACTGAGGTTAAACATCGTTTGATCAGTCACCATATGAGAAAATGGCTCATCCGATTTCTCATTAGAGTCTACAACAAACTGACCACCAGCCTTTCTTTCTACACTATAGCCTTCAGCAACTATCTTTGAAGTGAAATTGTCACTAGTGATAATGATATTATTTGCGTTGTATTCCATATAATTGCCAAGCCCGTCCTGCCACTTGACTACAACATCCGACTTCTCCTCGTTATTACTTATAGATAATATTTGCCAATCATTGTCTAGTAGGTTGTCATCTCCTAATAGGATTTGACCTTTCCTATCTGTATCAACAATATAATTGGTTTTACCATCTTGAAGTGTGCCAAGTTCAAAGAAATAAGCATCTTCACCTTCGCCACCATAAAGATAATCCTCACCTTGTCCTGCCATTAAAAAGTCATCACCTTCATCACCATAGAGCTTATCATCACCCGATCCGCCATAGATGAGATCAGAACCTTTTCCACCTTTGATAATGTCATTACCAGACTCAAGACCTATCGGATTATTGTAATCTGCATCATCACCATAAAGGTTATCTGCTCCATCTCCTCCATTAATAGTGTCGTTACCTCCGTCACCGTAAACAGTATCATCACCGCTACCAGCATTGATAGTGTCATCACCATGGAACGATCCACCTATTGACTGCGAATCGCCCTCAATATAGTCATCACCTTCTCCACCTTCAATGATATCGTTACCACCGTTACCCCAAATACTATCGTCACCTGCCCCACCATACAAAGTATCATTGCCGTGATATTGACCTTTGATTTCTTCTGTATCACCAATTATTTGATCATTGCCTTCACCACCGCTAATAGTATCTTTACCACCATTACCAACTAACATATTATTGTTATCGTTACCAGTAATAACGTTATCACTATCATCACCGATGGCATTTTTCGCATCAGCCAGAAGTGTAACGTTTTCTACATTATTGCCATCGATCAAAGTGTAGTTAATAGTTGAATAAACAGTATCTATACCTGCATCAGCTTGCTCTAGAACTTCATCTTTTTCGTTATCAACATAATAGATATCATCTCCCTTTTGGCCCGCCATCTGATCAGCACCTTGCTCACCATTTAGGGTATTATCACTTTCATTACCAATGAGGATATTATCTTTATCATTGCCTTTTATGGAGGAGCTCAATGTGTCAATCAATATGGCATTATCTGCATCTGAAGTCAGTTCAGCTTCACCAGATACTTCAAGCATATTCTTGGCTAAGGCTTTAACGTCATTAGAAGTATAGTTTTCACCATTTATCTCCCACGTCTCAATATTGTCTACATTGACAATTAGACCATCACCTAACGCACTATAATAAATATGCCCTTTGTAATTATATAAATGATTAGTATTGATCTCTTCAAGCACTATTTTACTATTTTTATCTGAGTCAATTATTGTATTAAGTCCATCACCTTGATTAAACACATAAGTATCTTGTCCTTGGCCCCCAGATAATATGTTATCGAGTTCATTACTCACTAATGTATCATCGCCACTACCGCCAATAGCGTTCTCAATGTGAGTATTATATCCAACGAAGCTTTGGCTAGGCGCAAGGATACTGTCATTTTTCTCAGCAATATATGACCAGCCACCTTGGTTAATATCTATATATGTACTTTCGGTTTGGACTGATGCATCAAATGTGTCAACGCCAGCGCCATCCCATATATATTTGTTTTCAAAGCCATATATGTCGTTCCCTATAGCATTATCTATATTTACACCATGAAGATATTGCAGTGCCGCTATATCAAATAGTTTTAAATCAGTATCGTTCTCGCCATTTGAAGAGTAAGTCATAATAGAGTTATTTTGATTATTCTCATCGCTTGGCAAATATGGCATTTCAAAAGGATGTTTTAGTCCAAATACATGCCCTAACTCATGAAGTAGTACTTCAAATCCATACTCTCCTGATTGTAATAGGCCCTCTCCTCCATACATTTTGGAGTTGAGATGTACCTCCCCTGTAGCTGAATCTCCATAACCAGAAAATGTGCTGCTACCCGCTGTGGACAAATCATCCAAATATAGCTTTAAGTCTGGTGCTTCGGTAGTATTATCTTCTTCGATAGTAAGACCAAGAACCTCAGCATATTTTGAAAGTGCCTCCCTTACCGCATCTTTTTGTTCTTCAGTAAAGGCTTGGTAGCCATTCAATTTATCGTCTAGGTTATCTAAGAATCCATAAGTAATACTTGTCTTACCTTTTAAAGGAATGTCTGCGCGATCCACTAAAGCATCTATGAAATAAGCCATACCTTCTTCTAATGATGAAGTGGCTTGTAGCGAATCTGCTGTTAGTGGTGCCATCTCGAAAATATCGTCTACATTCCAAGATATACCATCGTTGAATTTGAACTGAGAAATTTCTGTATTGTTAGTATATGGGTCTATTTCTGAGACGTATACTGCCTCCTCAGCAGCTTCTACCATATGGTTTGAAGTGTTGTTAGCAACATAGTAATCTTTGATTGTGACGCTATTTTTTTGAGAGTTTTCACTTTCTGAGTAGGTAATCTTAAGATCTCTATCCTCGATGTTTTCAACATTTCGAATCTTCGATGATTCGAAGTTAAATTGAACAAGATTAAGATTAAAAGTATTTTCCGATTTTAGATTGAGAAGTATCTCTATAATCGTGTCATCACCGTCATTCATATTGAATATATAAACATCTTCTCCGAATCCACCCTTTAGCGTGTCATTGTCAGCTCCACCTATAAGAATGTCGTTACCTGAATTACCCTCTAAAGTATCCCTGCCTGCTTTACCCATGAGAATGTCATCGCCTACACCACCATCAATTTCATCTACATCTTTTCCGCCTTCAAGAACATCATCACCGACACCACCAAATATAGCATTATGACCATCGCCACCAAATATTCGATCATTTCCCTCGTTGCCAGAGAGCTTTTCAGATTCTTCACCTTCGTTACTACCTCCCCAGATATAATCGTCACCTAAACCGCCAGATATTGTGTCTGTTCCATCGTCTCCATGTAGATAGTCATTACCTGTACCCCCTAGGATTGTATCGTTATCATCGCCTCCGTGGATGATATCATCACCGCCATTCCCTTCAATTTCATCGTCACCTTTACCGCCATAAATCAAATCTGCACCTTCTTCCTCAGTATTGTAAAATGAAGGATTTCTATCATATTGATCTAATAAACTATCTCCATATACCCTGTCGTCTCCGGAACCACCATATATAACGTCGTTACCATAACCTGCTTTAATGTAATCATCACCTTCACCACCATCTATATAATCATTGCCTCTACCTGCTCTAATACCGTCATTTCCTGAACCTCCATAGATCTTATCATTCCCGTCCTTTCCAAAGAGAAAGTCATCACCACCCTCACCATAAATAATATCGGCATCTGATGATCCAAAGACAATATCACCCCCATCTCCTGATTTTATTAAGTCATTATCAGGATTAGCATTTCTAACTTCAGGTACATATGACCAAGTTGCACCTTCAGGATCAGGATTAGAATCTACGGACAATCCGGCTGTCATATAGCTCTTAACACTGCCATCATAAAAGATACTAAATTCCTCACCATAAATATTTACTGTTTTTTTATACCCTACGTCATAATACAGCTCATTACTCTGCTCGGTACTAAACTCTAAAGAGCTTGAAATATAATCATGACCGCTACCCCCTTTTATGACATCATGACCTTCACCTGTGTGGATAGTGTTTCTACCTGTGGTATTGCTTGCATCTACATGCACCGAACCTGTTGTAGAGATTATTTTGTTCTCACCTTTCCCATATAATTCAGGCGAGGTTTGTGACTCAATAGCTTGCCACTGCTGTTGCTCAATAGATTCATTAAAATTTAGACCAAAATGGCCTTGCTTAAAATCTTCAATATATATAGTATTTTTATAGTTGCCCAACTTATTAATAGTAACTGTACCGTTTGTACCATCTTCTGAAGCGAACTTTCTAATCTCATACTGACCGTCGCCACTTAACCAATATTGTTTTTCTGCATCAAACTCGCCTAGCGTCAAGACTGCTGCATCAATCTCAATGGTTCCTGTACCATCGTTGTCTTTGATACTATCAGTACCAAGCTCACTGCTCTTAAACGCATAAGTTTCATTACCTGCGCCACCGATCAAACGATCACTACCTGCACCACCTCGCAGAGTTCCTGAGTTATTTTCTCCACTTATCAGTAGATCACTATCTGCACCACCGTCTAAGTTGTCCATGCCTTCTTTACTGGCGTACAGTACATCGTTACCTGCATCGCCTTCTAGATAGTCAGCAGATTGATCATCGCCTGCATAAATAGTGTCATTACCCTCTCCACCACGGGCATCATCACTACCGCCGCCAGCATAGATAATATCGTTGCCTGAACCGCCTAATAGATTGCCACCCAGTAATTGACTATCATCTTCATCACCTGACACAATAAAATCGTTACCATCGCCGCCATCAGCGATCAATACACCTGTGCCACCGATAATCGTATCGTTACCTTTACCACCTTTTAAGTTATCAAGCTCACTACCACCATGCAGATAATCATGACCCTCACCGCCTAGTAGAATGTCAGTACCACTGCCACCTAGTAAGGTGTCGTTACCTTCACCACCGACTAGATTGTCATCACCACTACCACCGAGTAAGGTATCATCACCGTCACCACCATTTAAGGTGTCACTGCCTTGATTACCCTCTAAATAGTCGTTGCCCGCACCCGCCTCAATAGTATCGTCGCCTTTGCTGCCATATAGATGGTCGTCCTTATACGTCCCTTCTATTGTTTCATCGTCTTTACCACCAAATTTGACATAATGACGATTGTTACGTTCTACCCCGTAGAAGAAACGCGTATCTTCTCCGTTCCCTATATAATCGAAGACCCAGTTTTCATCTGCTAATTCAGGAACCACAATCCTATCAGTATTCTTTAAACCACCTTCTATCAATCCTTGAAGCAGCATGACTCTATCTGCGATATATTGCTCTGACATACCGTTAGGGAACGCTTCACTTAATAGTTCTAGTTCACCGTTTGTATTATGCTCAGTAAAATCAAAACCCTGCAACACAAAAGGATTGAGATTGAATAAGGCATAGCGAGTTGCCAAGCCCAAATCATCATTGTTTGAAGCATTGTCAATCAGCGCATCATCAATGCTGGTCAATGTGTAAGGCAGGTCAACAAAATCTCCACCAACTTTAATCAGCTCATGTACCTTCAATATACCTTCGTATAAGCTATTTCTATCCCCTTCGATAATTGTAATTGGGTTGGCAGGATCAAGTAAATAGACAAGCTTTTCAATGATAGTTTCTAATGTATTAGCTTCATTAATCTCGCTACTCTCAAGGATGTCATTTAACATCTCAATCAATTCATTAGTAGGTATAGCCGCTAAGCTATTATCTAACTTAATGAATAAGTCCATCACTGCCATAGAATCACTCATTTGATCCGAACCATGACCCAATATTGATGAAGTTATCTCAGGCTGCTCGATAAATAGTCTTGGTACTGATGAGCTTGGTTGCGCTAAACCAATAGGCCAATCATTAGCGACGAGATCTATATTCTTATCACCAATTATATTGCTGAGCTTATCACTATCAAAGTAAGTTGGATTTGGATTTAGAGCTGCGAATACGTTATTAAAGTTTTTAACTGAATCCAAACCTAGTATTAAAGGTATTGTGGAGGTGTCTCTACCAAACCCTGCACCATTAACCATATAGGCATGTTCAGTCACTTCTGGAAACAAACGAGAAAAGGCTGCTGTTAGATGACCGCCTAAGCTATGACCAGAGACTGTCACTGTATTTGCATCAATACCAAGTCCATATTCACGTTCATCACTGTAAATCTCGTTGGACATAGCAAAATCTATAGACAGTATTTCTCCTCGACCTTTATCAACGATGTAACCAAGATTTTGCGCTTCTTGATATAGGGTTTCAATCTTTGAGGTTATTACATCATCTATTACGCCTACAATTATCGCTTGTGAATCCTGCAAAAATTTAAGCTGTGCGGTTAAGTCTTCAACAACTTCCATGGTTGCCACACGGTAGGCTTCGCCTTGAGGGTTTTTAATCTGCATCCAAAAGTTATACATATCTACGATTTGTCGATGCGCAGAACCATCAAATACGATATCCCCACCATCTACAGCTACTAAGTCAGTCGCTAGTTCTTGAGTACCTCGTATAGATATTACATAATCACCTGACTCTTTGTTTTGAAATAACGTACCCGAAAAGCTACTCTCTCCCTCGCCTTCTCTATCTTTATAATGTGCCATCACGCTATAATTATCGGTAACTAATTTCGCAAAGTTTTCGGGTTTTCCTGATTCCATCATAGATTGTTTATCAGTATATTCGGTATTCGAAAAATCAGTATAACTTGCCTCTGCAAGATAAACATAATCTGATAAAAACTGATTGTCACTCATAGTAAACTACTCCTAATATGTATTTGAATATTGCTTTGCAACTCTATAAAATTCATGGTTATATTTATCTGAGCAATCTTGAATGCTATTCATCCAAAATTTTAATCCGCCTAAATTATTGGCTATAGCATTAGTGTGGTGGCTGTAATATATTTGACGAACTACAATACGTCCATTATTTTTTTCGGCAAGAATCTGTGAAGTTTCGTTTATGTTATTACCTTTTTTTCGATAAGAAGAAAATAACGCTATCTTAGCGTTTTCAATGTTTCCATTACGGTACCTGCCTTCAGCATAACTATAAATCCTACTTTCCTGACGAATTAATTTAGTTTTTGAATTTTTATTATTTATTTCAGAGTTAGTAAAACGAATTAAAGCTTCCCACTCTTCCTCTCCGATCTGTGTTCGATATTCTGCTGGCGTCACATATACTGTCACTCCGCCTTCAGACTCACAAAGCTGATTTACTTTGGTTTGAATGTAGGCATACTCTACTGCCCAATACACAATGAATCCGCCCATGGTCAACATAAAACCTAAGAGTGCGCCGTAGAGCCCTGCTTTAGGATTATTTACATACAACGATTTACCTAGCTTTGTACCAATGAAAATAGCAGCTAAGGTAATGATGACCCAGACTATTAAACCTAACAGTAAAGCTAGTGCAAGCATGATGTTTCCTATTAACTGAATTCACTCTTATTAATTTGTAGAAGAACTAATAAGAATAAACTGCGTAATTTATATAACAGAAAAGCTACTATTTTTATTTCCCTCTCTATATCCAAACATTATGTGTGACAAAATGCTCTCGTCTTTGTCCAACTTTAGCCTTAAAGATTAGATGGTCATTGACCTTCCAAGTAACGATATCGCCTTCTTTATAAGAATCTTGCTTTTTTTCTTTCATACACCCGCCTTGTAGTGATAGTCCTAGTATTAGAATGATCATAAGCTTGAAATGTAGTCTTGGTCTGATTATTGATGGATTCATTACTTTCACTCTTTGACAAACTCGTATTTATAAACGTATATAAAATAAGTTAGAGCTCAATTAACTATTTACATATTTAGAACTACTGTAATACTTCTTGGTAAAAAGACATTTAATTTAGCTGCTTTTCTCATAACACCTTTCTAATGGCTCATCTGGCATATTTGCTACAGGGTATTTGTCTTCAGTCGAGACTTGAAAGTGGTCAGTAGGAGATTGATCGCAGGCGGATAACATAGACATCATGAGTATGTTTGCTGAACTCGTGGTTGGTTTTATCTTTAGGAAACTATTTATTTTTCGCATGAGCGGTAGTATTTCAGAGATAACCAGCAACCAATACTAACAATTGTTTACATAAGTGTATAGTTTTTTTATTGTATTTTTATGCCAAATATCAACATCTTGAATCTAATGTGGCTTCATAAGATAGATGCTCTCAATTATTGATAAAAGGACTAGAAAAGATAAAGGTTAAGAAGATGGACACAGAGAAGTGAAAGTACATACTGGGGCGTGGATTGTAATCTTGATATATTGAATTCTTGGCCGCTATGAGAAGTAGCGTTATAAAAGCGCATATTGAACCATGTGAGGCTATATGATTTATGAAAGATAAACAGAACAATTTGGTAGAGATATAGAAGATACCGATGTATGTTTCTAACGGTATCTAAGATTTAACTTTGAAATTCCCCTTCTGTCAGTGCCATCAGATGCTTCTCTTGCAAAACTTGAGCAGGATCTCGCAATTGTTCAAGCTCAGCATTCAATCTAGTTAACTTGGTTTTTAGCGGCGTTACATAAATATGAATTAGACATAATATACGACTAGCAAAAAATACTTTTGCCTTAAAATAAGATGATTGACCGTTATAAATGGCTAAAAACCAACTATCACCTAAGATATTAGGGACAAAGTAGACGTCAAAAACACTATAAAAGTACAGTGCCTAAATACGAGTTAAATATTAATTTACATAGATATCATACCGATATATAATTACCAACATAAGCTATATCCCTTTATTTACGGTTTATGTAGAATTAGGTCATTTGAAATAAGTTGGTTGACCTACCTTGACATGGTAGAGGTCAGCAGTTCGAGTCTGCTTATGCCTACCAAATTTAGAAAGCCCCAATCTCACGATTGGGGCTTTTTTTTGTCCGTAAAATATGGGCTGTAGCGGGAAAGGAAACTATACGTCGATTCAAATCTCCTCTTTTGGCACTCTCATCGAACGTCATTAAAAAACATGTCTGCTTAAGTTGTGCCTGCTCTCTATTTCGCTTATCTTTCAGAGTAGCACTTTCGACCTCTACCCTAAATTATTTAAAACACTCTCAAGTGGCACAACAGGCGATTCATACGATAATGCCTTGGCTGAAATCATCAACGGGCTATATAAGTCTGAGATGATTGAGTACCTAAAAGAGCAGTAACATGCGGTGAACGATGTTGAACTGGCAACCCTTGAATGGGTAGTACTTAGTACTTCGAACACAGCTCTCATCTTGCGAAGCTAAATCGATAATTAATCGATTTTTGGCGCTTCTCAGGTTTAATAGAGCCCGACTGCATAGTGCAATTGATTATGTTTCACCTTTTGAGTTTGAAAAGCAGTATTATGATAATTTAACCCTGTCAGGCATTGCTGATTGACTTAAGTAAACAGTATCCGATATAGCCCGCCAGATCACTACCCTTAGAGAGTTCAAACATGATCCTGAAACTTAACGTTAAACTCCATTATCGGCTCTCCGAGCCGATGGACCTTTTGCTTCAGATCGAAGCCGCCGAGCTTGTGGATCAGCGGGTGCGTTCGACCGAGATTTGGACATCAGACGTTGCGCATTTTTCACGGGTCGCCGCCGATGATGGCATAGGAGAGCGGATTTGGATCCGCGCCGAAGGGGATTTTAGCTGCACTTACATCGCAGAAATTGCCGTTGACCGTCCTATCTTGGACATATCGGCACTGTCCCAGACGCCACTCCACCTTTTGCCCGGAGAGACGATCAAACATTTGATGCCGTCTCGCTATTGCCCGTCAGACGAGTTCCAAGCCTTCGTGGACGCCGAATTTGGCGATCTCGCTGGCGGCGCACGGATTGCCGCGATGCGTGATTGGATCGAGTCGGCGTTTAGCTATGTGCCCGGATCGAGCCACGCACAAACCACCGCGCTCGACAGCTTTGTTCAACGTCAGGGCGTATGCCGTGATTTTGCGCATGTTCTCGTGACACTAGCGCGTGCGTCGTCGATACCCGCTAGATTCGCGAGTGTTTATGCGCCTGATGTGACGCCACAGGACTTCCATGCCGTGGCCGAAGTCTATCTCGGGGGAAGCTGGCACCTCATTGATCCGACCGGCATGGCAGATGCCGACACGATGGCACGCATCGGTGTTGGATCTGACGCTTCCAGCGTCGCGTTCTTAACCTCGTTCGGATCCATGGAATTTGTCAACCAATCGGTATCCGTGACTAGACAAGCTTAGTATCCTGACCCTAGGCATGCGGGTCTGCATTTGAGACAATGACCGCTGCCATAACAGGAGGGAGGCGGCAGTGGTCTTGCTCAATCGGTTTCGCGCTCTTCACCCTACGGATCAAGGACAAGGTAGGCATGACATGTTGCGTGTCCAAGAATAAAGCGAGACCAAGATCTGCTACAAACGAGTAACGGCGTTGGTGTTATTGTCTCAAGACAGATGTTGTCTCTCATGCACGATAAAAACTTTACTAAAGCGTCTCAGGCTGCTGCCTTTTTAGGATTGATCCCTATTCATTCTCTAAACCCATTTTCAAAGTGGTATATTCGTTCAATGATTTATCAGTATATGTTCGATGCACTATACAGGCATCGCACTGCTAGTGTTAGATATGAACTTAATGACTATAAAATCGACAGCATGGGTCATTATGATCGAGCTGTCTGATTAAAACCTCCCATGTTAGTTTCTACAATTTCTTCAGAATAGCTCAATTGACATATAGTTTAGCGAACTGGATTGCACTCAAAAAAGATCACATAAAAGTAGGCAACGTCGTTTTATGGATCACTTGTCTAACTGATAAATGGGTATGTATGTCTTTAACGCTAGTAAGCTTATGTAGCTTACGAGTAAATTCTTCATAACCGTTGAGATCTGGGCTTACCACCTCTAATAAGTAATCGTAAGAGCCCGAAACAACATGTCCATTAATCACCTCATCCATCTCAGATAACGCTTTTTCAAAGGCTATAATTGATTCTTCTTGATGGTTGCTCAGACTAATTTCTACAAAAAAGCTCATCGTAATACCAACTTTAGCTTTGTTTACGTTTGCCTGATAGCCCTCTATATAAAAATCATCTTCTAAACGTTTCAAGCGTCTGGCACAAGGTGAGGGTGACAACCCTATTCGCTCGGCTAATTCAGCCGTTGATAAGCGTCCTTCTTTTTGAAGCACTTCCAAAATATGACGATCAATTTTATCCATAAATCACCTCTCTAGCGTTTTCAGCCAAAATTTCACAGTTATTTAGCATTATCCATCAAATAACTGTGAAATTGCAATCAATAAACAGAGATAAAGGCGTGGCTTTTGATTGATAATTGGCTTTTAAAGATAAGCATAAGAAATTAATATGAATACAGTATTTCAGTCCTCACCACGTAAAAAACCCTTATTTATAATGTCGCCGCTAATGAAAGGCTATGTGGCTATGATTATTGTGTTATTTATCTGGTCAGGCTTTGCATTAACTGTTCGAGCTGTTGGTGCGTCATCATTAAGCATTGCTGATGTCATGTTAATTCGATTTAGCGTGCCCCTACTTTTATTGACGCCATGGGTATTGTCCAGTTTGAAGGAAATCAAAAATATTAGATGGTCTGATATCACGTTCATTATGCTTGGCGGTGTTCCTTTTCTCTTGCTAGCCACTTTTGGCGCGAGCACTGCTCCTGCAGCTTACGTTGGCACTATTTTGACAGGGACGCCAGTATTCTTTGCCGCACTCTTGTCCTTTATTTTTTATCGCCAACGGATCTCGCTGAGTAAATTTTTGGCATTTCTTCTTATTCTCTTTGGCATAGCCACTATGATTGTCGGGAATGCAAGGTCAATACCTAACAGTCTTCTACATGGTGCAGCCTTTTTACTGATAGCGAGTCTGGTTTGGGCGGGTTACACTTTAGGCTTAAAAAATACGAAATTGAGTCCAATAGCTGTTGCTATCGTACTTTCTTATACGTCATTCTTTGTGACATTAGTGATGGTACTATCTGGTATTTTGAAGACAAATCTAGGGGTGATTTCTTTTGACGATGCCCTACCTTTTATCTTAGTACAAGGCATTGGTGTTGGTGTCATTTCAACCATTGGATTTTCTTATGCGGTCAATAAACTTGGTTCGATTCGCTCTTTGTTACTTGGCTCGCTTTCTCCCGGATTAACCGCATTACTCGCAGCGTTGGTACTTCATGAAGCCTTATCAATCGCAATGATATGCGGCATAGCGTTAAGCACAATTGGCGTCATTTTGTCTAATCGAGCGAAATAAATAACGACATGTCCTCATTTTAAAGATGAAGATAAAAAAGAAATAAACTACCGTCAAACACTGTTTGGCAGAATTTAGCCACCTCTATACCAGTTAGATTACTATTATTCGAATTGCTAACATGCCTTAGTATAAAGTAAGTATACGGGAGGAGTTTCATCGAATATGTGTACTACAGTGCCCAGGTAACCCTCCCAAACTTAAGACACCTAATAAATAGAATTAAGCTGCCTGACACCGTATCTGATTTATATAGGATTGACTATACATGAGAGTTATTCATGCTCGGCTTAATACAAAAAAGCCAGATGCGTAAGGCATCTGGCTCATTGAAAACCATCAATCTATTTTAGAACGAGACATATTAAAAAATCATATGAGCACATAGTGCAATAATCGGTAATGAGATAATAGTTCTCAATAGGAAAATCACTAATAACTGTAAGAAACTAACTGGAATCTTTGTTCCTAAAATCAATCCGCCTACTTCCGACATATAGATCAATTGAGATACTGACAAGCAAGCGATGACAAACCGAGTTAATTCTGATTCTATTGAAGAGCCGATAATAGCAGGTAAGAACATATCGGCAAAACCGACCATAATGGTTTTTGACATTTCTGCTGCAAAAGGTATATTCAATAACTCTAAGAAGGGAATAAACGGCATACCTAAATAATCAAATACAGGTGTTTCTTCTGCAACGATTAAGCCCATCGTCCCGATTGCCATAACGACCGGCAGTATTCCGATCCACATATCCAAAATATTTTTTAACCCATCCTTTAAGAAAGTAGAAAAGCTTGGACTTTTTTCTGCTTTGTGAACGGCTTTATGCAAACTATGGGTAAATAATGTTTTTCCTTCAGGGATGGTTTCATGATCTCTATCACTGTTTTCTACTACATACGTATCTTCAATTCTAGATAAAGGCAGTAATCTTGGTACTATTAAAGCACAAACGATCCCGCATAAAGCCACGACCCCAATCATATTGAGAAAGTAAGTTTCTAGTTTAACTTGAGAGATGACAACCAAACAGAATGTAATCGAAACTGCTGAAAAGCTGGTAGCAATAACGGCCGCTTCTTTTTTGGTATAAAACCCACCTTCCAATTGTTTATCAGTTAATAATACGCCAATCGTTCCATCACCCAACCATGATGTCAAACAATCTACAGAGGACCTACCGGGCAAACCAAATAAAGGTCTCATTACTTTACTTAATAAAACACCAAAAAACTCTAATAAGCCAAAATCAAGTAGTAATGGTAGCAATAATCCAGCTAAGAAAAATACGATAAAAAGTATTGGCATTAGTTCATATAATATTAAGCCGCCAATATTGTCTGAATATATTGCCTCAAACCCAAATTTGAAATAGGTAACGACAACAAAAAACGCACCAAGCATTCTAATAATAAGCCAAGGGGTTGTGACGTTCAGTAAGTTGTTTAAAAATGCATTATTCAAAATCAATGAAGGTTTCATGATTTTAGTATACAACGTACAACACAGTGTAATCATAATTGAGATTACAACAAGCAATGGTAAAATATCACCCATGTAACCTTGTATATAATCCTTTAACACAGAGATAGGAATGGTGAATCCTTCTGCATATGATACAAATTTACCATCTACATAGGGAATTGGAAATACGAAAAGCATCAAACCTATTATAGAGGGTATAAAGAATTTTAAAAATTGTTTGATATTGATATTGCTAACATCTTGACTTGAAGAACTAGCTTTAATAATGTCCATATTATTGTTACTCGCAGTCCATTTTTTAACTAACCTAAATATTTGCAATACATATATTTAGGCTAGATGCTTTAACTTATTTTAAATATTTAATATTAGTAATTCTTTAAAAGAGACTGTGTCACTTTTTCTAAAATTTTAAATATTCTGGTTGAGTCATCTTTTGAATTGTTATACAAAGGATTGATTTCTGCCATTTCCCAACAGCATACTTTCTTATTTTTGATTAGCTCTATGTTAAGTTGCATGGCT
This sequence comes from Psychrobacter sp. Pi2-51, assembly GCF_904846665.1. NCBI lineage: Bacteria > Pseudomonadati > Pseudomonadota > Gammaproteobacteria > Moraxellales > Moraxellaceae > Psychrobacter > Psychrobacter sp. Pi2-51. Next base: position 5,271 of record NZ_CAJHBP010000036.1, on the reverse strand, counting down.
TGTTCGTATGACAGGCCATTCATTGCAGGCGTACCGGTTCCTGGCACATACAAAGGGTCAACGCTATCAACATCAAACGAGACATAAATGTGATCACAATATTCTAGCTTCTTAAAGATTTCCTCTACTGTAGAACTAATTCCTTTTTGAGTGATTTCAGCAACGCTATATAAAGGGATTTTATGCCTTCTAATTAAATCCATCTCTTCTTCTTGATAATCTCTAACGGCACAAAAAACCACATTTTCTGGTTTGATTGAGGGTTCATCAGATGCCATAAATTTCAATTTTTCCCAATACTCTTTTTCTTTTTCAGAGAGCTCATTGCGCTGACATTCTAAATTGTCAATCGCACAAGCCATCGCCAAAGGCATACCATGCATGTTGCCTGATCCACTGGTATAGGGTGAATGAAAGTCAGCGTGTGCGTCTATATAGACCACACCAATTTCAGCATCAGGATGCGCCATTTTTAGACCATGCATCGTTCCTGCACAGCTAGAATGATCTCCAGCTAAAACGATGGGGAATTTATTCTCATTTCTGATATCTTTTATTTTATGTGCTAACTTAGAGATAATCGGTTCAATCACATCAGCATATTTTGCATGCGCAAATTGTGATTCCCCTTCACTATTACTATCATCCTCAATACTGTCGAATTGCAATTTTTCAAAATAATCTGCATTAAGCTCTTTCGATGATGCTTTTAATGCATCAATGCCTAGAGAGGCGCCTTTTTTATATCCTGCAATATCTGAATAAACTTCTACTATTCTTATATTTTTCATCATATCAGTCATGATTTTGTCTCTATTAAATAAAATAATTTTTACATCATTTAAATTAAATTCATTTTTATATATTAAAGCTCTTGAAAATTAGCAGATAGATTTAAAAAATAAACATATCCATAACTGTCCAAGAGCTCTGCCAGACATAAATAAAGTTAAAAAATGATGCAGATTTTAAACGCTACACAAAATGAGAAGTGCTTATCATTTTTTTGCACTAATTACTGTTGTATCAATAGCGATTGTATTAATCACTTACGACATAGCCGCAGCCACCGATTCAGCTTCATTCGTCACTATGCTGCTATCTTTGCTATGCTCTTTCACTACCGAATATAGGTTTTTAGGGTCAGCTTGCTGAGGGATCATATCTAAAATCTCATATCCTCCCTGCTTTTTGATCAAGTCACGCAAAAATACCAAAGCTGTAAAGTCTTCTGATGCAAACCCAACGCCATCAAACACGATTAGATCATCATCTGACGTTCGAGCTTGCACTTCACCTTTGAGGATGCGATGAAACTCAGTAACAGGGAAGTCGCTTGATAGATTTTGGATCTCTCCCTCAATGCGTGTCTGAGGCTCAAACTCCACAATCACATGATCTGCTCGCATTAATATGTTGCTATCCAGCTCTGTCTTCCCAGGACAATCACCGCCTATCGCATTGATATAAACACCTTTTGTGATTATATCGTCGCGTAAAATAGTGGCATTGGTTTTGTCGGCCGTACAGGTAGTAATGATCTCTGCCCCTAAAACAGCTTCCTCTAATGTGCGACAAATAATCACTTTCAAACCTGAGTCTGAAAGGTTATCAGCCGTTTTCTGCGAGGCCGCTGGATCAACATCATACAAACGAACTTCTGAGATACCCATTATGGCTTTCATACCCAATGCTTGAAATTCAGACTGAGCACCGTTTCCTATTAACGCCAGTTTTGTAACGCCTTTTGGCGCACAATGTTTGGCCAACATAGCTGATGTGGCAGCCGTACGTAATGCCGTCAGGATACACATTTCTGTCAGTAAAATAGGATAGCCATTTTCGACGTCAGACAAGATACCCATCGCCGCTACGGTCTGCAAGTTTCGTTTGGTATTGATTGGATGACCATTGACATATTTGCAAGCAAACATCTCTCCATCGCTTACTGGCATCAACTCGATGACACCGTCTTTGGAATGCGAAGCAAAGCGGGAAGATTTTTCAAACTGATCCCAACGAAGAAAATCTTGCTCTAAAGCATCCACTAGATCTGTAATACATTGCTCAACGCCATAATCATGAATCATTTTAGCCATCGCTTGTACACTAACGAATGGCACGCCTTCCTTGGGTGGTACGATAAATTTAGACATTAATGCTGTTCCTTTTCATGAATATTGTTTATTGAACCGACAATTAATATCCTACCAACTATAATTGTCAGTTAAAATGTCAATAAGTTATTAAATATGGGCCTATTTTTGACATATTGTTAGGTGTTACTTAGCATAATGTCAAAATTCAATGAAGGAAGCGTTTTTATGGCGTATTACACTTATGATTCTTTAGATAGCGAACTGATATCTGAACTTCGACAAGATGGTCGAGCAACCATCTCAAACCTTGCTAAAAAACTCAAAGTCTCTCGTGCCACTGTCCAAAACAGATTGGATAGACTGATGCATAACGGCGCTATTTTAGGATTTACGATTCGAGTGCATGAGGCACTAGACAAAGAAACCGTCAAAGCAATGATGATGATTGAAGTAACAGGAAAGTCTACGTCACAAGTGATTAGGAAACTGCGGGGTATCCCGCAGCTGATTAAGCTACATACGACCAATGGGGCATGGGATTTGGTAGCAGAAATACACACCACAAGCTTGAGAGAGTTTGATGAAGTGCTACGTCAAGTCAGAGAAATTGACGGCATTCTGAATAGTGAAACCAGTGTTCTGCTTTCGAGTTTGTAATATAGTCAATCCTCTATAAACTGGATACGGTGTCAGTCACGCTCTAAGGATGTAATTCCCTAATGAGGAATTGAGCCTTTAGCTGTAGCCCACGTAATCCCAATGGGTATAGGCTTTTATATCGAATTAGTGTACATCTGAATGTACTCAATGAGCTGGCTTGATGGTTTTTTGACTAGGTTATTAGGTAATCATTAAAGTATAGACCTCTAAAACTCCTACACTTCAATGATCGGAGTGATTCACCGCTGACTATTCAAACTATGTTTCAGTACTGGCAACCCAATAAAAACTCATATCTTTTTTTAAAGGTACAATTTTTTAAAGGTACAGTTGCAAGTGTATGACCTTCATTTTCAGTGAATTTAATTTGAATGCGCATGAACACAGGTAATACGCTTCATATTTTTATCAGTTATACGCAGAGAATAAGCAATAAAAACAATACAGTGATGTACTGACAGCGACATTCAAGAGGCACCGATTCTCATCCATATAGTCACGCCTGTGTAGGCAATGATTTTTGATGATGCAGGACATACAAGTGCCGTTAGCAACCAAGGCAAGTAGTGATATAATGCCCCTATTATCAATATTTTATGAAAGGTTTACATTATGGCTCGTACAGCTAGCGCATTGCATATTTTAGTAAAACACAAAGAGCAGGCTGAAGACATTATTGCCAAGCTCAAAAAAGGCGCCAAGTTTGATGTACTGGCTAAAAAACACTCAACCTGCCCATCAGGTAAAAAAGGTGGCAGCTTAGGTGAGTTTGAAAAAGGCGACATGGTACCGCCATTTGACAAAATCTGCTTCAGCGGCGAACTCTTCACCCCACATTTAGTGAAAACCAAATTTGGCTGGCACGTGGTTAAAGTGCTTTACAGGACGTAAGCACTAGCGCCGGAGCTTTTGGTGGTAGCTTACTGAAAGATGCCTTAAACATTGTCCTGACTCATATATGATCTAAAACAACTTACAATCTAATGTCAGTGTCATAGCTAATAACATAAGAGGCTATCCTAGATTTTTTTACTTATCTAGGATAGCCCCGCTAACTATCATCTAAGATATTATGGACAGAGTAGAGGTCAGCATTTCGAGTCTGCTTATGCTTACCAAACCCAGAAAGCCCCAATCTTAAGATTGGGGCTTTTTTTGTCTGTAAAGTGTGCGCTGTAGAAGGAAAATTCGTACTTGAATCACATCCTAAGCACAACTATTTAATCAAGAAATATAACTATTAATTGATAAGGAATGATAAGCCTAAATTACCACCTTGATCACCACTGTTACCACCGAAAGCACTATTTAATCCAAATTTACCATCTAGCGTCGTATAATTAACCCCTAGCGCATAGCCTGTTTCACCAGACCAAGTACCTCCTGCTAAGCCAACACTAAACTTACCTGGAACGTCTGAATACTTAAGACCAGCAAATGCTAATGATGATGCTATTGCCTTATTTTGACGATCCTCTAATGCATTGATTTCACGATCTGTATAACCAAATGCTTCAGCCTGACTTTGGAACAATTGACCACCGTTCACGGCATCAGTTGAAGTAGCAGAGAGCTGACCTGCGCCTACATTTCGTACCACGTTACCGCCCATATTAACTGCAGCACCCTGACTAACAGTGAGTGACTGCGATACTTCTAGGGTTTGCGTATCTAAGTTTTGCGTACTGATATCATCAGGTCTAAAAGTATTGGTTAGAACTAACTCATTGGCAGTCACAGTGCCCGTTACTGATAGGTTACCAGTCGTATTTATATCACCAGTATTATTGATACCGTTCGTAGTCGTTTGACCTGTTGCTGTCAAATCGGTCGTCGTCACACTGTCTGTACTGATAGCACCTGTGTTAGCAATACCGTTCGTAGTCGTTTGACCTGCCACACTTAACGTATTACCTAATGTAGCCGCACCAGTATTGGTTAGCGTGCCTGAGTTGGTTAAATTACCAGTGTTAGCAAGAAGACCGGTGTTACGAATACCATTGGTAGTCGTTTGACCTGCCACACTTAACGTATTGCCTAATGTCGCCGCACCAGTATTGGTTAAAGTACCTGAGTTGGTTAAGTTGCCAGTGTTGGCTAGCAGACCGGTGTTACGAATACCATTGGTAGTCGTTTGACCTGCCACGCTTAGCGTGTTTTGTAAGGTAGTTGCACCAGTGTTCGTTAGCGTACCTGAGTTGGTCAAGTCACCTGTGTTGGCTAAAAGACCTGTATTATCAATACCATTAGTAGTCGTTTGACCTGTTGCTGTAAAATCAGTAGTAGTCAGACTGTCTGTACTGATAGCACCTGTATTAGCTATACCATTCGTGGTCGTTTGACCCGCTACGCTTAGCGTATTTTGTAAGGTAGTTGCACCAGTGTTCGTTAGCGTACCTGAGTTGGTTAAATTACCGGTGTTGGCTAGAAGACCGGTGTTATCCAAACCATTGGTGCTAGATTGGCCTGCAACACTTAATGTGTCTTGTAGTTCAGTAGCGCCAGTATTGGT
>NZ_CAJHBP010000035.1:0-26302 GCF_904846665.1 Psychrobacter sp. Pi2-51 | reverse complement strand
CAGCACACATCATCTAAGCAAGCGTAGCATTGGCTTACGGTTTCAAATAACGTATGGGTACTAATGCTATATTTTTGGTAAGCATCCGACCAACCCCCTATTGCGATGGCATCCAGAGATGAGGTAACAACTCATCTAGATCATCTTGAATAGGCAGGCGTCTTAGCACGTCTGTCAAATAGGCAGACACATCCAAGCCGTTTAAGCGAGCTGACTGAATGATTGACATAATATTCGCAGCACGCTGCCCACTTCGCAGCGAACCGGCAAACAACCAGTTTTTACGCCCAAGCGCCCACGGACGCATCTGATTTTCCGCCCAATTATTATCAATCGGCAACCTCCCATCATCCAAATAACAAGTCAGCGCTTGCCAACGTTTTAGGCAATAATCAATCGCCTTAGTAATACTGGCATTCTTAGTGGTTAACTGTCTTTTTTCTTGTAACCATTGGTGCAGCTTATCGGCAATCGGTTTGGCTTTCTCTTGCCTGATTTTCCGGACTATCTGGGGATCTCTTGGTATTGGGGGTGTGTTTTTTTCAAATCGCTCATCAATCTCACGTTCAACCGCATACAACTGCCCGAATAACGCTAATGCGTCAATGCTAATAACACTTTGTCCAGTAACGTGCAATTCATGAAACTTACGCCGTGCATGGGCCATACAACCGATTTCGCTCACGCCTTGATGAAATAAAAACTTATACCCACTGTAATCATCGTAAATCAGCTTACCGTGCCATTTGTCTAAAAAGGCTTTAGGGTGCTCATTACGACGGCTCTGGGCAAAGTCATACACCACCGCTTTTAATGCACTATGCTGTGGGGTAAGATACGCCCAAACATAGCCTTTCTTTAATGATTTACTGCCGGCTTTCACAGGGTTTTTCATGATAGACACCGGTGTTTCATCGGCATGTAAGATAGGCTCAGACAGTAACCGCGCATGCAAGCGGTTCACTAAAGGTGCCATGGCAACACTACAGCGTCCCACCCAGTCTGCCATGGTGGCATCGGGAATATTTACCCCACTTCGCTGATAGATAATATTCTGCCGATATAGAGGCTGATGGTCTGCATACTTACTCATGAGAATGTGAGCAAGCAGCTCAGGGGTGGCGATGCTCTTGTTAATGATTTGCTTGGGTGCAGCCGCTTGATGAATGATGTCACACTCACGGCATACCCATTTTGGATAGAGGTGTCGCTCAATATAAAACTGCTTGGGGATGAGTCCAAGTTTGTCCTGTTTATCCTCCCCAATTCGCTTCATTTGACAGCCGCAGTCACAAACGGTGGTGAGTGGTTCATGAACCAGAGTTTTAACCTCAAGGTTGTCAGGAATAACCGTGTATTTAGCACGCTTTGCTTTTTTAGGCTGATCAGTGGCTGAGGGTAGCGATCCGTTAGTGATCTGTGTGCTTGGTTCAAGGTCGCTCTCACCGATGAGCATTTCTGTCTGGATAGGATCGATAGCAGGTAGCTTGGCAAGCTGATCTTGGGTTAAGTCGTGGCGGTAGTCATCTCGGATTTGTTCTAGTGCAGATAAATCTTCTTGCGCAGCTTCCTGATTTAAGTGGGTTTGTTTGGCACTTAAGCCTTCGCTCTTTTGTCCATACAGTTGATGGATGAGCCGCTTTTGTTTTTCGATGAGTTCCAGTACTTTTAGATACAGCTTGTGGTTTTCCTCAAAGGTTTTATTGACGAGCTGCTGTAGTTGATCGTGACGCGTGTTTGTTTGAACAATCTGTTGTTGCAGGTGCTCATTACGCTGTTCAAGCAGGTGGATTTTCACCAGAAGCTCGGCGTAAATGGGGTCTTTCGATAAGTCGGATAGAGTGGCAACAGTCATGGTGCTATGTTGCCAGAGTTTTATTTGCCTGTCATCGGGTATTTATAGGATGGGGGTCAATGTATCTTTGCCCATGTTACGCCAAGGCAATCCACTGATTAAGGCATTAAATTGCTCACGGTTGATGTTGATGCCGGTTTGAGTGGGGGTGAGTGGTTTGGTTAAGCCATGAAACTTGCTGTCGTCTAGCTGACGGCTGCAAAGCCAAACCCCAAGTCCGTCATGAATGAATACTTTCAGCCGTGTGCCTGTTTTGTTGTAAAACAGGTAGGCACAGTGAGGGCGGATGCCTTGGTGCTGGGTGATGATGTGAGCCAGTAGTTTGCCGCTGCCACATCGCATGTCCATGGGCGCGGTGGATAGCCAGATGTGAGTGATGGGTATCATTGTAGGCCTCGTAGTAGGTCAATCAAACTTTGGGTGTCTATTTGGGCAATAGTAAGGCTTATGGACCCAGGTCCTGGGGCTCTGATTTGCAGCTTGATGTTTTGTATGACGGAGGGTGAGGACAGATGAGTTGCTTGAGGTTCAAGGCGGATTGGGATAAAGCAGGGGTTTGGATCAGCAGGACTGTTTATGGCAGCAGGTAATATGCCAGTTTCAGTCTTTTTGCGGTGATGCTGACGTTTCCAGTTATGGAGAAGGTTCTGGTTGATGCTATGGTCTCGAGCGATACTGGCAATTGATCGCCCTGAACCTTCAGCTTCTTGTACTAAAAGTTCTTTAAACTCAGCACTGTAAGTTCTACGTTTGGGTTTGTTAGGTGGTTGTGTTGTCATGTTAGTGTCCACGATTATTAATCGTGGACACTATCTCGCATTTTTTAAGTGAGGAAAAGATGGGATGGTCGGATGCTTACGTTAGATTCACTCTATTAGTAAACAAATTTAATGTTACGTTGTAGATGTCACTAAATTATCAATAGAGATGTTAAGAAAGTGTGAAGATGCAACTATTTAGATCTATTAAAATTTCTATGTATGAGTTTAAAAGATCAAAGTTATACAAAGTCCTCGATTATCATGTAAGTTTAAAATCTCAGAATTAGAGTCCTTCATAAAGACATCGATACCTGCCTGCTCACAGATTGATTTAACAATAGAGAGCCCAAGTCCTGTACCTTCTATTTCCTGTGATTGCTTACTTGCGCTATCTGATCTTGAAGCGCTTATACTATTGTTAAGTTTACTGTCGCTAAATTGATCAGCTGCACTAATCACTTGATTAAGCCGTATAAAGGGTTCAAAAGCTTTCTCATAATCACTAGGGTCAATGCCTGCGCCTGAATCTATGATCTGTAATACTAATTTGTTATCTAGCGTCTTGGATATATCATTTAATTTCCCAGATTGAATCACATGTGAGCCAAAATTATATTGAGCATTTAAAGCCGATTTATCCAAACTGCCTGAGTTTTGCTCAAGTTGATAGAGTTTAACCATGACTTGACCATTATCTAGCGTATAAATAATAGCGTTTTGAATCAGGTTTTTTATGAGCATTAATAATGATGTCTCATCTATCTTTACTTTGCTACTTGACTGTAAGTCGACAGTTAGTTCGATGTTCTTATTATCAGCAATAGGAATGAGTAACCCTATGACTTGTTCGATAATAGATTTAACATTGGTTGCTGTTGTCTCGGTACCAAGCTCGGTATTGATATTACCAGCACGAGCGAGCGTTAATAATTGCTCAACCAAACTTTGATTACGCCTCAAGCGAATAGCCAGTTTATCGAGGCCTTCCGACATAACGTTATCATTACTAATACGCTGTAATCGTTGTAATTGTAGTGAGATGGCAGTCAGCGGCGAGCGCAGTTCATGGGCAGCATCAGCGATAAAGCGTTGCTGACGTTCAATACTAATTTTGACTATAGCCAATAATCTATTTAACGATTCGGCTAGTGGCAGCAATTCAGAGGGCAGTCTACCAATCGATAAAGGACTTAGGTCATTCTCATTACGTGCGCTTATCTCATGATGCAATTGACGCACAGGTTTCATCATGCGCCACATGATAAAAGGCAGTAAAAGCAGTAATAATGCTATACCGATAATAAGGGGTAAAAAAGACTGTAAGGCACTAGCTTTGGCTAAATCATCCTGTAAATCTGTCTGTTGGCGCAAAATTAGAGCCACTTCTTCATCAGTATCTAAAGACTCAATCTTGACATCATTTCTATAGGTTCGCCAAGAATGACCGTCAATGTTTTGATCGCTTATCCCTTGTGGAACGCTATTTACTAATGCCAACGGTATAGGTTCTGAGTAATCATGCTCATCATCGCTTTGAACGTTCTGATAATCTTCTACCCCGTTATTGAGTGAGGCGGAGAGTATGACTATATCAACGGTGATCGCACCATCATCGTCATCGGTATCAAAGTGAATGTTGCTGCGGGCATGCTCGTCACTGTATGAATAAGCAGCATTATTATTTAAACCACTAATATTAAGCGACTGCTCTAATAAGGCAGCAGTATTTTTTAAGTTATCATCCTGAAAGTCATTTATCTCGTTATAGCTGTCCCAAAATCCATAACCACCAGCCACTATTGCCAGTAGTAATAATGACACAACAGACCAAAAGATAAGTTGGAACTGTAATGAGTTAAAGGGCTTACGAAATTTAGGCATTGCTGATATACCATCCAAGGCCACGAACATTTTTGATTCTATCTTGTCCGACCTTTTTGCGTAAACTATGAATCAAAAACTCAATGGCGTTACTTTCAACTTCGCCGCCCCAGCCATATAACGAATCCTCAAGCTCATTTTTGGACATGACTTTTTCAGGCGATAGCATAAAGGTAGTGAGAAGCATGTACTCCTTTGCGGTTAAATCGATAGGGCTACCATCCATCATGACCCGTTTGTGCGCGGTATCTAAACTTAAATTGCCAACCGTCACTTGATTATCAGCCTTGCCTTGGGCACGGCGAATAAGTACTCTCATGCGTGCAAAGACTTCTCCTAACTCAAAAGGCTTGACGACATAATCATCAGCCCCTGAGTCTAAGCCTGCAATTCTATCTTTTAATTGATCACGCGCGGTGAGTATCAACACTGGTGTTTCAATCTTGGCATCGCGAATAGCAGTCAACACGCCCATGCCATCAACTTCTGGAAGACCTAAGTCTAATAAGATGATGTCATAAGGTTGCACCCTTAATGTCAGTATGGCTTGACGACCGTCTTTGACCCAATCAACCGTATAAGCCTCATCTTGCAAGGCTTCGCTCAGACTCTCGCCAATCATCAAGTCATCTTCGACTACCAATACGCGCATGGGATATCCTTATTATGTGACTAGTAGGATTAAAAAATATTTATCTATAGTGACACTTTTTATAGCGTCCTCAAACTAAAAAGCTCTAATCGATACTAGTGTACAGAGTAGAGCCGTTGTTAAGCTATATTCAACCAAGTTTTAAAATATTAATCATCATCTAACTGACTGCTGACAACCTGACCATTCATGCTATCGATTATCAGTTTATTTATGTCCATCCCTTTAGCTATTTCAATCTCATAAGCGGGTATACCGTTATCAAAATCAAACTCTGCTTCAGTAATTTTGCCACCAACACTTTGCGTTGCTTTTTGCATGGCTTGGGTTAGGGTTATTTGGGCTTGCCTCATAGCGTTATATTCTGCTAAGTCGTCTTGATCTATTTTTTCCTGCTTAGATTTTAGGACTTTGCCGCTACTGGCGTCAATTTTTACTTCATGCTCCACTCCATCATTGATAAGCTTGATTTCATACTCGCCACTTGCCATATAATCGTTTTGGTCAAACTCAGCGCTAATTAAGTCTCCTTTGACTGTTTTTTGTGCAATAGCGACGGCTTGCTCTAGACTGATTTTACTCTGTGCTATCGCGACTGCGTCACTCGTCTTTGCGCCTGAAATAGCAGGTATTTGACCTGAGGCAACAGCGAGAGTACCAATACCTAGAACGCTAAGAGCAATAAGTAGGGATTTGCTTAGGGTTGATAGTTTTTTCATCGTGTTTACTCCGTATTTAAGGTTCATGTCTGACGACTCATTATCAAAGTTGTCAGAAGTGTCGATATGAGTCCATCATACAAAACAAGACATAGAAGAAGCTTAGCGTAGAATAAGCGTTCAGTTAGCTACTCATATTTTTGGGCTATAATGCTGTTGCTCTTTCGATAATCCTTATACAGAGTAATATTTTATTATGTTTGAGATACTATTATTGGCGTTAGCACTCGCTGCGGATGCGTTTGCGGCTGCAATCGGTCTTGGCTCGACACATAGAAGCGATGGTAAGTCGCAGTTTATAAAAATGGCGTTACTCATTGGATTATACTTCGGTGTTGCTCAGGGGGTGATGCCGCTAATTGGTTATGCGCTTGGCTCTACTATGCTCGGTTGGTTTGCGGAATGGGCTGCTTGGATTGCTTTTATCATACTAGTGGCTCTTGGGATTAAGATGCTTTATGAGTCGTGTTCGGTTAGTGACGATACTCGGATCAATGTAAGTCATAAAACCTTGCTGTCATTGGCTATAGCGACTAGTCTCGATGCGATGGCAGCGGGCTTTACGTTAAACCTGTTGGTAGTTAATGCTTATGCTGCCTGTTTAATCATCGCATTGACGACCGCTATTTTAAGTGTTTTAGGGGCTTATATAGGACGCCAGTCAGGAACATGGCTCGGCAGTTGGGCAGAAGCTTTGGGCGGTTTAGTGCTGATAGCGATTGGTGTGAAGATGGTTATTTGAAGCATAATTATGCTCTGTTCTCTTAAAAAACACGCTGGCCAGCGCACAAGCTATAGTCAAAGACACCAACATCGATACTAAGGTATGACTAAAAAAATGATCACCAAACATCATTTTATATAGGCCCATTGTCCAGCCTAATACGGTTACGATTTCAAATATTCGATAGCGATACTTATAAAGAGTAGGTAAAAATGCTAAGCCATACAAAGAAAATCCTGCGCTGGCATGAGCTGCTGGAAAACATTTTGTATCGGTTTTAGCAAGCATATTTTGCCATAGATTAAGATAAGGTAGATCCCCGCCAAAAAGCGTTAGATGATTAGGACAGCTCACATGAGTAACGCTTTTTAATAGCGCGATAGTAGAAGGCACCACAATAAGAACAATAAGTAAGTAACTTATTTCACGAATTGAGAAGGGCACAATAAATTTACTTGTTTTATTGTTATCGATGATAGAGGCGATATTTGAAGATTGTCTGTATTTGATAACCAATACGGATATTAAATAGAGAGCCAACAAGATTAATAATGCTTTAGGACCATCATAAAAAATAAAAGCGTAAGGCTGTTCGCCTTTTTCTATCAGCCACTGACCATTATTATAGAAAAACTCACTAATACGAATATCAAATTGGCTATGCTCAAAGGTTAGAGCGGCAATAATTGTTAAGCAAAAAAGCTTAAGCCATATCCAGTTAGTTGGGTTATCTTCTAAAATCATGAAAATACCTTACTCAATGTATTAAATTGCTAAAAATTTAAGCACTTTTTAAAATAAAAGATTAGATAACGCCATGCACCACAAAACGAACAATAGTAATAATGCCAAAAATTGCGCGGCAGAACCCACGTCCTTGGCTATTTTAGCGAGGGGATGATGATCCGTTGAAGTATGATCGACGCTCGCTTCAATACCCGTATTAATAAGCTCCACAATGAGGGATAAGAATGAAGCAATCACAAGCACCATTTTGGCGCTGACGTTAAAAGGCATAAATATAATGACCGTGAACAATAAGAGATTGAGCCAGATAACTTGCCTAAAGGCCGCTTCAAACTTATAAGCCGCTTTAAAACCATCTATAGAATACCCCGTAGCTTTTACAATACGGGCTAACCCTTTTTTACCTTTAACCTCATTTGCAAAACTATCCGCTACAAAAGTATCATCAGATACAGGCTGATTTTTATAATCAAGATTTGTATGTTCGTGGCTCAGAGCAGTAGTCTTGGAATTATTCATATCGATAGCTTAGTATTTATTAAGATTAGAATAGCTGGCAGGTCTTAATGATATTACAGTGCATGTTAAGATCGCGTTAAGATGAATTTCATATAATAAGAAGCAGTAGCGAATACCGAGTTTGATTAAGGTATTGGCTACTACTGACTATTGAAGTTACAGTGAAAATAAGAAAAAGTGCAATCACCGATATATTTATTGTTGTAATGATCCCAGTGTAGGAGGGCACTGGTTAGCACTTGGGTATCAGTATGTGCTTGGAGCTGTTAAGGAAGCGTTAAGATAAAAAATATTTATAAAATTATTTGGAAAGGGCAATATTAATATCAAAATTCAATATATACAAAAAAGCAATAGCCGACACCTTGTTTATCAAGGTATTGGCTACTGCATCCTATTAATGAAGAGTTAGTATTTAGCTTTGCTTACTTTTTAGCCATCATCCTCCATATCAACTTGGCTGCTTAGAACCTTGCCAGTATTGGCATCTATGCTCACATCATATATCTGATTGTCTTTGACAACTTCGATGTCATATAAGGCTTGACCTTTTTCAAGCTCGAACTCAACACCGATGACTTTACCATTTACGCTTTGAGTGGCTTTTTGCATAGCACTAGTTAGCGTAACTTTGGCTTGCATCAGCGCTCTATATTCAGCCATGTCTTCTTTATCTAACTTCTCTTTTTCAGTCTCGATGACTTTGCCAGTATTGGCGTCGATCTTGACCTCGTAAGCCGTACCGTTTGATACAAACTCAACTTCATACTCGCCCGTTACAGCACCGTTGCCATTATCATCATCGTCGTCATAATCGAATTCTGCGCTGATTAGATCACCTTTAGCATTCTGTTTAGCTATATCGATTGCTTGCGTTAAGCTGATCTTACTTTGCATAGCGCTGACAGCTTCACTTGATCCAGTTACGGCTTTGGTATTAGCAGCAGGGGCGGCGATAGCGGTTGCACCTACGCCTGCAATAGTAAGGGCGATGATTGCTGATTTGGTTAGCGTTGATAAGTTTTTCATGAGAGTCATCCTTTGTATTAATCAATTTCTGACACACCATTAGTGGTTTTGCCAGCTACCTTGTGGGTATGAATCTATAATACGAGAGACGACATAGGGGAAACTTAGCGGAAAATAAGAGTTTGATTAGCGAGTAGATATAATAAATATTGCTTAATTTTCTGAGTTAAATCACTATTAAAAGACTATTAAACGTTTAACATAGCTAATATTTGTTCTAGATATCAAGTTTACTAAATTTTGATTAAAGGAGTTTCTATAGGGGGAAGGGATGTCAGAAAAGTTCTTACGAAACACTACACTTATTACTTATTCACCTTCAAAAGTGTCAATAGTACCTTGTGAAGATATCTTAATTTTAAACTTTAAGCCTCACGGCGACGAAGTTTTTTGGCTCAATACTTATGGATTGAGTGAATTAAATGAGATGAAACAAGTTGTCATCCAGAACCAGTTTGATGATTTTTTAATTAAATTATTGCAAGATGATGAGCATGCCAATAAGGTTATCGAACTCGATAATGTCCTGTTTATCGCTCTAAAAGTATTAAAAACTGATGACAAAAATCTAGATAATAAACAATTGATTTTCGTTGTATCGTCAAATATGTTATGGAGTTTGCAAGAGAATCATAATAATCATTTTCAGTGGATTCGTGATCGCTTAAGCGAAGGCAAAGGACAAGTTCGAAGCAAAAAAGTAGATTATTTGCTTTTTCTGTTGATTGAGTCATTGATAGCAAACTATGAAGAGACGTTTGAGAAATTACTGAATGCTGACGGTGACTCGATAAAGGTGACCAATATTAATCCAACGCCTTATTTTACTAAAAAGGTTGAGGAGCAAAAACGTCGCATGTTGAACTTTAAGAAAGCGACGCTGAGCCTTCGCAATACCATTGTAAAGCTGGAAACGATTAATATTATTCCTATGGATAGTAAGTATTTCACCGAACTTAAAGAGCAAGCCAACAATTTGATTGATGAAATTGATTTTGAGTTGTTTGAGCTTGATAGTAAAACCAATCTGATATTCTCAATTCAGGGCCATCGTTTGAATGAAATCATACGTACCTTGACCTTAGTGTCAGTGGTATTTATACCATTAACATTTTTGGTAGGCGTTTACGGTATGAATTTTGACTATATGCCTGAGTTAAAATGGAATGAGGGTTACTTTGCCTTGTGGGGTGTGATGGTAACATTGACTGTGGCCATCGTTGTGTATTTTAAAAGTAAGAAATGGTTTTAAACTGTACTGCTAACTTGTAATGTCTTAGGCTTTTAAAGATTGTTTATTAGTAGAATTTATTTATAATAAATACTAAACGTACTACCGCCTGCAGCATTAGCTTGATGGGTAAGTTGCCAGCCCATATGCGTTATGATGCGCTGAACAATACTTAGACCTAACCCTGTGCCATCAACCTTATAGCTCGTATAATCTTTTGACGAGAACTTATCAGTTAATTGCCCATCATTTTTCTTTTGCTCTAAACGCTCAAACCTTTCATAGAGTAGAGGCATCATCGCTTCAGGAATACCCAAGCCAGTATCGGTAACGGTGATTTTTTTATCGTCAATAATAATAACTACCTCACCCTCATCCGTGTATTGAAAGGCATTCTTTATTAAGTTGCCTAGTGCCATTTTTAGTAATTCAGGTCGTACGTAGGCAAAATACTCTTGTTCAGCGACTACTGCATAAGTCACAGTCTTATACCGTAGCAAGTATTTCAAGCGCTCCACCTCATTGTTAGCAATGTTATTGATAGAGGTTTGCGGAGCGTCCAGTTTTTCAGGAGCACGCGAGAGTAGTAATAATGCGCTGATAATCTCAGAGGTTTCTTTGGCCGTATTGCTAATACGGTTAGTAAACTCGCTCAAACGGCTATCGCCTTCTAACTGGGAAGCCAGTACTTCTGATGCACCCATGATAATCGTCAAAGGCGTGCGCAACTCGTGGCTAACATCTCCAGTAAATAGCTGCTCACGTTTGAGATACTGCTCAAGCTTATGATTCTTCTCATCAATAGCGCGTGCTAATACGCCAACCTCGGAGGGCAAATGGGTCAATTCGGTTAAATTTTGATGATCGGTCTCTACTGCTTTTTTTAAGTCTAATAAAGGTTTAGTAATTTGCCTAGAGGATAGCTGAGAAAATATTGCGGCAATTAGTAAGCTTAAAATAACGGCAACTCTCAAGGCATTAGCAAAGATATCTTCTAGGTGCTCAAAGATGGCAAGGACAGGGTAGTTCCCCATTACCATCTCAGTGTCTTCTAAATAGCTCAAAATATAGTTTTGCTTATTTTTTTGATAGTGAAAAAAATGCAGTTCCGTTCTAACATCGCCACCTTTGGTGGGCACGGTTACGGGCATCTCTTGCACTGTCTCGGTTGCCAAAGCTTTTAAATTATCAGGTGCATGATTATAACGATAAATAGTGATGCCAGGTTTTGCCGTATAAATAGGCTGATCGCCGTCCTTTTCTTGACTAAGCTCTAGCTGTTGTAGCAAACGAGCTTTGACCAACTCTTGCTCCATCCTTGTCTCAGCGTACACAAAAATGCTGACGAATGTCGCACACAGTAGTATGGCAAATAGAAAATATGACAGTCGAAATTTATTGGCGATGGAGTCGATGCTGAACATGGTATTTACTTCTAGTAGAAGGCGGTAAGAAGGGAATAGTAGATATCACTAACACGACTCTCAATCAGGCTGAGTCGCTAAATCGTACAAGAATATTTTATACTTTATCGGGATCAACAATTTGATAACCCACTCCAGGCATCGTCATTATCATAGGTCTGGCAAATGGCTTGTCGACTTGTACGCGTACACTATGCATATGAGTCCGTAGCGCATCGCTACTTGGAATATCCTCACCCCATACCTTTTCCTCAAGCTCACTTTTACTGACGACTCGTGGCGACGCATTCATTAATGTTTCTAAAATTTTAAACCCTGTCGGTGTCAGTTTTAGTGATTTACCTTCTCGTCTAATCGTGTGCTCATTAGCATTTAAGGATAATGGTCCGACAGCTAAGCTGTGCTCAAAATGCTCATCCTGATTTCGACGGATAAGCGCTTTGATACGTGATTCCAACTCAATAAGTGAAAAAGGCTTGACCAGATAATCGTCAGCGCCACTATCGAAGCCTGCGACTTTATCCAAAATCGTATCACGAGCCGTCAGCATCAATACAGGGGTTTTATTATGTAGCTCTTCTCTCAGTTTTTTACATAGCTTGGTGCCGTCCATACCCGGCAGCATGACATCTAATAAAATAACGTCATAGCGATTATTCGCGGCGAGTGTTAAGCCGCTAATGCCATTATGAGCGTTGTCCAGCTCAAAACCTTTTGGTTCAAAAAAGGCATAAATATTGGCGACGATATCGGGATTGTCTTCGATGATAAGTATCTTGTACATAATAGTCTCTTGTATAAATATTAGTAGCGCCTAGGTTGAAGGTCTTAATGGATAGTTTTAAAAAAGGTTGGCGCTGCTGCTACCTCATCGGTAGTAATACCGAAAAAGTTAAGTAAAGTTGGCGTAATAAAGTCATGTGACACGGGCTGATTAATCGTACTAATGAGACTACTTTTATCAATATTATTGCTAGTAGGCGACCAAATGATGACAGGCACCTGCTTTTGCGCATCAGGTGCGATAGCGTAGGGCATGCCATGCAAGTAAATATTATTCTCGCCTAAACTTTCGCCATGATCGCTAATATATACCATTACCACATCATAGTCCTGCTCATACTTTTTGAGCGTATTAATCACGTTATTTAAGAAATAATCTGTATAACGAATAGCATTGTCATAAGCATTGATGACGGATTGATCATCGCATTTAGCAAGCTCGTTCGTCATGCATACTGGTTTGTACTCTTCAAACTCCTTAGGATAACGTTTGTAGTAAGCGGGACCATGATTACCCATTTGATGCAATAAAATAAGGGTGTCTTTAGCAGAGCCGTCTGCTGTTACTCCTGTATCTGACTTAACTAAAGTATCAAAACCGTCAAGCATACCAATATCACGACACTCCTCATCACAATTTGGATTGACATCAGGCGTCTTAAAGTCCTCAAAAGTTACTCTATTAGCTACTCCTTTAGAGCTCGAATTATTGTCTCGCCAAACAACTTTGACGCCTTGCTTGTTCAAGGTATCTAGTACATTTTCATTATAGTCTGCCGTATTGTAATCATAATTTTCTCGATTAGCATAACTAAACATACAAGGTACGGAATAAGCGGTGGACGTGCCACAAGAGGTCGCATTTCTAAAGCTATAGATATTTGGCTGGCTAGCAAGTAAAGGCGTAGTGTCGCGCTTGTAGCCATTAAGAGCGATATGATCGGCACGAACCGTTTCACCAACGACAAATACCATGAGTTTAGGTTTTGCTGCACTAGTACCAGCAGTAGGGGTTATACGTTTGGCGTCTGTCGCATGCAGGGTCAATGTATCAGGACGACGAAGTTTCTCAACATAATCGGTACCTAATTTGATAACCGAGTAGATAGGGGTAATAGGATTAGCATAACTACGAACCATTTTATGCTGACGAAAAAAGGTGGCGTATTGATCGCCAAAGGGCAGTAGGCAGACAGCCATTAAGGCGATAGATGAGGTTAAGGTTAACGCTTTTTGCCATAGCGCTCGACGTAAAGGTACTCTTTTTATGCGGATTTTAGCAATAATAACTGCGGGTATAACGCCTAGCAGGAACACTCGTATAAAGAAGCTTAGCGACATCAGCCCCATCGCTTCACCTTGATCGGTTTGTATACTATTGATCAGCATATTAGTATCGAAAATAGTGCCATAAGCGTCAGTAAAATAGCCACATACGGCCGCTATCATTACCATAGCGATGAGCACTGGTTTAGCAATAGGACGATAGCAAAATAATTGGAAAAGCAGCCACATTAAGCCGAACAATAAGCCTGTGATAGAAACCATGAAGCCAACGTTATTACCAAAAGGGTAAATGCTAAGCACTTGCGCGAAAAAACCAAAATTTGCAGTAGCGACTAAATAGAGCGCAATGATAATAATCAGATAGTTAAGATTAATTTCATGATTAAAAATGCTGTTTAGATAGCTTTTTTGGGTAGGAGCTTTGGTGATTTCAGTGCTAAGTGCTTGAGAGGTTGACATAACTAGGCTTCTCAACAGGATGGTAAGGAGTTTGATTCCTTACGATAACAAGAGGCCTGTTAAGAAGACGTTAAGATATTTGGGTTGAGTAATGCTTTAAGAAGATAATATATTCTTAAAAATAAATAGTTAGATAATAAGCTTAAGGATGCATATTGCCTCTACTTTAGCTGGTTAGTCGACGCCTAATAAACCAACTAATTATAATTACTATAGCAATCGATAAAAAAATCTTTGAGTAGGGTGCTAACGCAGTCTCTATAACCTCGTAGTTTTTGCCGAAGTGGTAACCTGCAAGCGTCAGTACAGTTGTCCAAACACTAGAACCCAAAGCAGTCAATACTAAAAAAGATAAAAGTGGCATTTTGTTCATACCCCCATATCAACAACATCACCTAAGAAAATTAGACTTCATAATCTAGCCTTATACACTATATGAATAATAGCATTCAGAGCCTTTCGACTTATCAAAATAAAATAGACCTATAGTAGGTCTACATATTATTAATATTTTGAACACTAGGATATTGAGGTGTATGCTACTTAGCAATCAATAATCCTACAGTAACTTCAAAACAATACTCATCTTTGTTAGTGATATTGACCGTCCCTTTATGAGCATTAGCAATAGCCTGAACGATAGATAAACCCAAACCTGATCCTGAATGGTGCTGGCTAGTTTTATCATGACGATAAAAGCGCTCAAACAATCGATCTGCTTCGCTTTGGTTTAGAGGTTTTTCTAGAAGGTTAGTAAAAGTTATCTCTAGCCAAGATTGCTTCGCGGTTTGAGTGTTACTTTGATCGTCTTCAAGCATCTTATAATTATTAACGGAAGTATTTGGAGTGTTGACAGTGGCTGATATTGTGACGACGCTATTACTAGCGGCGTAGTAGATCGCGTTTGATAGCAGATTAGCAAATAGCCTTTGTAATAAACCTTCATCGCCTAATACTGCCTTAAAATCTCCTAATTTTACAAAAGTTATTTTACGATCCTCGGCAATCATTTCAAAGTAATCTAACAGCTTATTGATTAGGACCTCAGTATCTACAGTAGTCACTTGCGAATCACTCAGTCCTTTTTGGGTTTTTGCTAGCAGTAGCATGTTGTTAATCATCGCCGATAATTGCTCTAAGGTGTCATGTTGCTGATGTAATTGTTCGACATATTCCTCTTCCTCTCTAGGCTTATTTAACATGACTTGCGTTTGCGTAATCAGCGTCGCTATTGGCGTGCGTAGCTCATGCGCGATATTGTCTGAAAATCGCGACAACGACTCAAAATTGCTTTCAAGCTTAGCCATCATCGAGTTATAGGATTCTGCTAAAGGTCTTAGCTCTAATGGCATATCACTAACTATTACTCTTTCGCTCAATTTTTCAGGATGAATACCTTTCATCCTTTGCACGATAGTGGATAAAGGGGCAAAACCCCAATACACGCTTAAGGCTGCTATTGAAACCAACAGTAGTGTGATGGCAAATAGGATCAGACTAAGTTGACGGTTAAACTGTAATAAATACTGATGATGCACGTCAATGGGTAAGGCGATAAGGGCAAGCATGTCATCATTGTCTCCAATAACCATAGCTCGATAACGTCTGTCTTTAATATTTATTACAAACTGTCTGTCATCATGTTGCTGTAATGATAATAGGTTAAAGTCGGCACTTAATTCATTAGCAAAGTTTTTGGGAGTACTAGATAGCAATCGCCCCTCTTTATCAGCAATGATAGTTTTTAGATCGTAATCTAGCGCTGATGAATGCAGGTGATCATCATTTTCTGTGGCTATTGTAGGAAGTAGATTTGAAGAAGCTTTCGAGCTTAGCGGTTGTTGAGTGTTTGATGGACTTTGAGGCTTAGGTAGTGTCTGAGAGGCTATTTGGTTATCCGCCTCTGTTACGCGCTTACGTAGATTAAAGGCTGCGTGGGTAATGATTTCAGCATCCATTTGCTCAAAATGGCCTTTAACAGAGTGCTGTACCCAGATATAGATTATCAACTGCGATAAAACGACAAATATCGTCAATAAAAACACAGTTCGCCATAGTAAGGGTAAGCGTCGATTGTCCAATCTATTTATCATATTGGCTATCTTCCGTTTCGCTGGCAGCTTTATTACTAGCTGAAACGTCGACAGCATCTAATCGGTAGCCCATGGCACGCACAGTATGAATTAGCTTGGTATCAAACTCATCGTCTATTTTTATACGCAGACGTCTTATTGCCACATCAATCACATTAGTATCGTTATCAAAGTTCATATCCCATACTTGTGAAGCAATGATTGAGCGTGGTAATACTTCACCGCGGCGCTCTAATAGAAACTGTAATAGGGAGAACTCTTTTGCGGTTAGTTTAATGGGCGTGTCTCCTCTATGTACAGTGCGCTTGGCAATGTCCATTTTGAGATCCGCTATTTGCATGAGCGTACTTTTATAGTCGGCTTGATTGGCGCGTCGTAATAAGCTTTTTATCCTGACTATTAACTCTGCAAAGGCAAAAGGTTTGGTCAGATAATCATCACCGCCAATCTCAATCCCCTTGATTTTGTCATCTAAATCATCTTTTGCGGTTAGAAATAACACTGGCGTATGCTTGCCAGCCGCTCGGTAATTACGTACTAGCTCAAAACCGCTAACATCAGGCAGCATAACATCCATGAGTATCACGCTAAACTCTTCAGTCATCATAGCATGGTAGCCATCTAAACCTGTCAGCTGATGATCAACAATGAAGCCTGCTTCACTTAAGCCTTTTTTTACATATTCGCCGAGTTTTAATTCATCTTCTACTAGTAGTACTTTCATAGTAATCCTTCAATATAATTATGATTTTATAATACCCAAATCAATATAAATGACAAAACGGACTGGTATCTGACAAAGATGTCATGCGCTCGTCATCAAATGGTCAGTCTTCGTTTGTTAATCTATACCTATAGTACATAGCGGCTCATTCTTGATACGAGTAGCTACTATGAATTATTACTACAGGTAATTAGTTTCAATATTTAATAATTTATTAAGGATGTTATATGAAAAGCTATCGTTCATTCAAAAAAGTGGTGCTGCTATCCGCTTCGATGCTTATCGGTATATCAGCAGCTAATGCGCATACTACCAATCTAAGCACTTCAATTATCGATAATTGCGATAACTTAACTACGTTTGCCAGAAATCTAGATCACAATAACGCGCAGATGTCTGATGCTCAAATGAAAAGCTATGTTGATGCACGAGTCGCTTGCCAAGTTCAGCATCAAGATCAACATCTGCAGTCTGAAAAGTATTTTATAAAAAAATATGGTAGCGATCGTGATAGAAATGCTGATGCCATACTAAATGAATACGTGCAGCATTAAAATATAAAAGTAGCAAGATGACAATATTGTCATCTTGCTGTCATCTCTCTGTCAGAATCAATAAGTTATGCTTTAGACTGAATTAATATCCTAAAGCTTTATGTACCCTCAACTAAATCAATTAAGGATTAACCATGTCACTCTTTAAATCAAAGTCTTTACCTAAAGCAATCGTAGCCACTGCCGTCGCTCTAGTCGTTTCAACCTCAGCTCTAGCACATGATCCTAAAATGCACGCTGAAAAAGATCAGATGAACTGTGAAAAAATGGAAAAGCATATGCAAATGATGCAAAAAATGGATCATAGCAAAATGGATATGAACGATCCCGCTATGAAATCAATGATGGCTAACATGGGTAAAATGAAACAAATGTATCAAAAGCACTGCGTAACAGATAAAAGTGACTCTTAAACATTGATTTTATAAATCCTTTATTACTGCTAGATAGTTTCATCAATCAGTAATAAGGGTTTGTAGGAAATATTTGTAGACGCTAAGAGTAGGGTATTAAAGAAAATGAATTTTAGGATAAACTCATGAAGTTTTTACTAGGAGTACTTTTCACTGTCGTGGTCGCTATTGTTGGTGTCTTTACTGTGGTCATGAGTGGTGTCATTAATATTGGCGCTGATCAAGGACATAGTCCATTGGTTTATAATTTCTTGGAGACGGCTCGCACCCGTTCAATAGCCTACGCTAGCAAGGACATTATTGTTCCAGATTTAGAAAAAGTAGAGATGATTAGCTCAGGCGGTGCCGATTACAAAGATATGTGCGCAGGCTGCCATTTGTCTCCTGGGGTAGAGAGCACTGATTTTAGTGAGAGCCTATACCCTAAGCCACCTAATTTCACTAATGCGCAAGTAGTTGATCGTTATAAAACGGATGCAGGAGCTCAGCAAAGTTTTTGGGCGATTAAGCACGGTATTATGGCATCAGGCATGCCAGCATGGGGTGCTTCTCATGACGACGATAGAATGTGGGCAATGGTCGCTTTTATTAGATCACTACCTGAGTTAAATGAGAATCAGTATACCATGCTAACCACTAGACTGGATGATGACATGATGGATATGTCACTGAATAGCGACATGATGGATATGTCAGAAGGTGGAGCTGGAATGCAGCATTAATTCTTCCATATTCCTTTATAAAAGTGCAGTGTTAAATAGTGCTGCCTTTTGGGATTTAAACTTTGCCTATACTACACTTAGTTATAGGGTATAAATCTTTAGAAGGTTCAACAGATAAGCAGACGCTTAGGAGTAAGTTATGAGACGCTATATAAATATAATGGGCAATGGACATAAAAAGGTATCAGCTTCTGCTCTTTTACTAGTAGCAACGTCAACAGTAATGGCTTGTAGTCAGCCCGATACTAGTGTTTCAAATTCTACTCAAACTGAGCCAACGCTTGCCACCAAAAGTGCTCAAATAGAGCAACCACAACCGCAAATGATGTCTGTCAGTGCTAATTCAGGTACTGGGTCGACAATTCTACAAAACGTCTCAGCCACAGTTTATAAAGATGCCAACTGCGGCTGCTGTAAAGAATGGGTAGGCTATGCCGAAGGTCATGGTCTAAGCGCAACTGCGCAAGACGTTACAGATTTATCTTTATTTAAAGAGCGTTACGGTGTCCCGCAGCAAATGCGCTCTTGTCATACCACCGTCACTACTAATGGTTATGTTTTTGAAGGTCACGTTCCTGCCAAATACATGGCACAGTTTCTAGCCAATCCGCCAACTGATTCCATCGGTCTTGCCGTACCGAGTATGCCAGTTGGTAGTCCGGGCATGGAATATCAAGATAAATTTATGCCCTATAAAGTCATGCAATTGAACAAGGATGGCAGCACTCAAGTGTATGCGGCTATTGAGTCGCCAGCGCAGCAGATGTAGTTCTATTAATAAGTTATCAGATATATAAGTTCAACTCTCATTTCATGGATTAACTTAGGTCAATATTATGAATAAAAACAGATTTAACCGCAGGCGTTTTTTGACAGGGTCATCCACCTTGCTCGGCGCGTCGATGCTATCCACACTACCGACGATGGCTAATAGTGCTTTAACTAAAAGCCAAAATGTCGTAGTCAATAGTGATAGAGCCGATCACATTGTACCTATACTAACGGGTAATGAATTTGATCTTTATGTCAGTGAGAAGATGATAACGGTCAACGGCAAGTCAAGCATGGCAACGCTGATAAATGACTCACTGCCTGCGCCAACGCTTAAGATGCAAGAAGGCGATACGGTCACCATTCGAGTCCATAATCAGCTGAATGAGTCGACCTCTATTCACTGGCATGGCCTCTTAGTGCCGTTTGAGATGGATGGCGTACCGGGTATCAGCTTTGATGGTATTCCTGCGGGTAGCACCTTCACGTACAAATTTAAACTGATACAGTCAGGCACTTATTGGTATCACTCGCATACTGGCTTCCAAGAACAAACCGGTATGCGCGGGGCCATCGTCATTGAGCCGAAAGGGCGCGAACGCTATCCTATCGAGGAAGATCACGTTATCCTGCTTAGTGATTGGACGCATCGCGATCCGCATAATCTGCTAAAACTACTTAAGCAGCGTGCTGGCTTTGATAATTATCATCTGCCAGACTTTAAAAAGCTATTGTCCGATATTGCCGCTACGGATCTAAAAGCTGCTTTTGATAAGCGCAAAACGTGGAATCAGGTGCGGATGATGCCGACAGACTTTACTGATTTATCTGGTGAGACCACGTTTACTTATCTTATGAATGGTAAAACCACAGCGGCTAACTGGACGCAACTTGTCAAGGCTGGACAGCCTGTCAAACTACGTTTTATTAATGGTTCAGCGCAGACGATATTTGATGTACGCATCCCCGGCCTAAAAATGAAAGTCGTCGCGACGGATGGGATTGATGTCAGTCCCGTCGATATCGATGATTTCCGTATTGGGGTGGCCGAGACTTATGATGTCATCGTGACGCCCACTAAAGACGCGCATACCATATTTGCTCAAAACATAGATCGGTCAGGCTATGTTGCGACAACGCTTGCTACCAAAAAAGGTGCTCGTCCTGCGATACCTGCTATGGACAAAATCGAATGGCTGACGATGGCCGACATGATGGGCGCCATGGGATCGAATGGCTATAACGCTAAACATGCCAAAACAGAATATGACTTTAAGTCCGATATGCGCGTTGATAGTCCGCGTATGAACCTTGATGACCCTGGTATTAATCTACGTAACATTGATAGAAAGGTTTTGAATTATAGTCAGTTGCGCTCTGTCGGCGATGAGATAATGGCAGAGCAGCGCAAACCCACCAGAGAGATTGAAATACATCTGACGGGAAACATGGAGCGCTATATTTGGGCTCTAGACGGGGTTATGTTCAAAGATGCCGCACCGGTCAATATTAAGCCGGGCGAGCGCGTACGTATTACCTTAGTCAATGACACCATGATGAATCATCCCATGCATTTGCATGGTATGTGGAGCGATCTGCGGATGCCTTCAGGTGAGTTTCAAGTACGTAAGCATACGATAATGGTACAGCCTGCACAAAAGATAAGCTTTGATGTCACCGGAGAAGCTGGCAGATGGGCATGGCATTGCCACTTGCTCTATCACATGGAAGCAGGGATGTTTAGAGAAGTTGCCGTTGTTTAAGCAAATCTTTGGTTGATAGGTGAGAGATGAGATGAAAATACATAAAGTAGGTTTACGGTTCGCCGGGGTATCATCATTGGTATTATTAGCATCATCATTTGCTAATGCTGCTGACCCGTCCACGGTTAAAAAAGACATGACTATGTCAGATATGGACCATAGTAGTATGGACATGTCGGATATGGATCATAGCAAAATGGATATGTCTGGTATGGACATGTCGGATATGGATCACAGCAGCATGGATATGTCGGGCAATATGTCAGATATGGACCATAGTGGCATGGATATGTCAGGCGATATGTCGGATATGGATCATAGTGGTATGGATATGTCAGGCGATATGTCGGATATGGATCACAGTGGTATGGATATGTCAGGTGACATGTCAGATATGGATCATAGTGGCATGGATATGTCGGGCGATATGTCAGGTATGGATCATAGTGGCATGGATATGTCGGGCATGGATCATGGCAGTATGGACATGTCAGGAATGCAAGGTGGCGAAGCTCCAGCTGATGCTCGCAGTCCTGACTATTCAAACGGTGTTCCCTATGGTCGCTTTGGTAAGCCTGTGATGATGGGTAGCTTACCGTTATGGGGCGTATCAGTAGACGATTTGGGCTATCAATTTGACGATGATCAAATCAATTATAAGTTTGATACGTGGTACGGTACAGACAGCAACCGCGTAACGCTACGTAGCGAAGGTAGTGTTCAGACTAAGGACGATAAAAAAATTGATAGTCTGAACTCACTGGCTTATTGGAAGCCGCTAAGTATTTTTTGGAATGGTGAAGCAGGTGTCGCTTATGATACCAAAAACGATAAGGCTGCCCTTATGGCGGGTATCGTAGGTACTGCACCATACTTTGTTGAAACAGATGCAAGAGCCTATCTCTATACTGATGGTCAAGTACGTCTTGACTTAGGTACGGCATATGAGTGGCGTTTGACTCAGCGTTGGGTTGTCAGACCAGAAGTAGGGCTGACAGCCTTTAGTAAAGACGATACCGATAACGGTATTACTAAAGGATTTAATGAGTTTGGGGCTGAAGTTAGGCTGGCTTATGAGACATTCAGTCGTCAGCTCGCGCCTTATGTTGGTTTCAGCTACGAGAGCGCCTTGGGTGATGCGCGAGACTTACGTCGTCAAGAGGACGAAGACGTTGATTCTAATAGTCTGACTGCTGGTGTGATGTTTTGGTTCTAGTGTTAACCATGTAAGTAACAACAGTTTATAACACTAGCTCTAAAAAAAGGCACCTCTTTATTTAGGTGCCTTTTTACTAAATTAAGGACAAGAATATGAATAACCATATGGATAATAAACAGAAGCAAATGAACCCTTATGTAAAGTTCACAATCATGATTTTAACATCCACAGTGGTGATGTTTATCATGATGTATTTTAACACCTATCAGTGGGATCATATTTACTTTAGTGAAACCCGAGCTTATATGGCGCTGTATATGGGCGCTATGATGGCAATTATCATGCTCGCCTTTATGACCAATATGTATAAAAAAACCAAGATAAACTTGATGGTTTATGGGGTTAGCGTAGTTTTATTTGCCTTTGGTCTTTGGGGCGTACGCTCTCAGCAAACGGTCGATCAAGTGGATTGGATGCAGGCGATGATACCGCATCACTCGATTGCTATTTTGACCAGTTCGCGTGCTGATATCGAAGATCCACGTGTACGTCAGCTTGCTGATGACATTATCGAAGCACAAAAGCGTGAAATCGGTGAGATGCAAGCACTTATTGATGAGTTGGAATAATATATTATGATACCAATAAGTAAGCTCTTCTTTAAAAACTATTTACTATATCGCGTCTTTTAATTCTAACTATACCTACTCCTTACTTCAAAAATAACCTGTAAAACTGAAGTTCTACGAAGAAATAAATTAAGGTCGAATAAGTATGAAGCAAGATAGAACGACTCGCTATCAGAAGGATAGTTTGACATTATCAGGAACAGTTATGCTAGGTACCGGTGTCATGATCGGTGCTGGTATTTTCGCTCTGACCGGTCAGATGGCTCAGATGACGGGTTCGCTTTTCCCACTTGCTTTTCTAGCCGCCGCAATCGTTGTTTCTTTTAGTGCCTATTCTTATATCAAAATCTCTAACGCTTACCCGTCGGCTGGCGGTGTTGCAATGTACCTGCATCAGGCATACGGAGATCGTTTACCGACTGGATTTAATGCCCTGCTGATGTATTTCTCCATGGTTATAGCGCAGAGCTTTTTGGCCCGGACGTTCGGGTCATACACTATGCAGTTATTCGGTGGCGATGACAGCGGTCGCATGGTATCCATCCTTGGCGCCGCGCTTATTCTTGCTGCGTTCTTTATCAATTTACTTGGTAATCGTTGGATTCAGGGGGTTGCATCGGTTATCGGTATTATAAAAATTGTCGGTATTCTTATATTCGGGTTGGTTGGTATCTGGCTAGCTGATAGCTTTGCAGTTGATTCTTCTACATTAGATGACACTAATACTGTTGGTGACTTTCTTGGCGCAACGGCGCTAGGCATACTGGCATTTAAAGGCTTTACCACGATTACCAACAGTGGCTCGGAAGTAAAAAATCCTCATCGCAACGTCGGCCGTGCCATTGTAATATCAATCGCAATATGCGTAGTTATTTACACTCTAGTCGGTTTCGCGGTGTCTAGTAATCTATCTCTTGCCGAAATCATCGAAACTAAAGATTACTCCTTGGCTGCCGCCGCACGCCCAGCACTTGGCGACTATGGTCTATGGTTCACAGTTGCAATCGCAATGGTAGCTACCGCTGGCGGCCTCCTTGCTAGCATCTTCGCAGTCTCTCGTATGCTTGCTATGTTGACTGAGATGAAGCTGGTGCCTCATCGTCATTTGGGAATGCCGGGAAGCGTTCAAAAACATACGTTGGTCTATACTGTGGTGTTGGGTTTAGCTTTTACGACGTTATTTGACTTATCACGAATTGCAGCGCTTGGCATTGTTTTCTATCTAATTATGGATATCGCCATTCATTGGGGTGTTTTGCGATACCTTCGTCAGGATATAAAGGCGGTGATGTGGGTGCCTATAGTGGCCATACTTCTTGACCTGTTGGTTCTCGGCGGTTTTGTCTGGATTAAACTAAACTCAGATCCATTCGTACTTGGCGTAGCAGTCGTCACTATTGTAGTGATTGCTGTGGCTGAGCAGGTTTACCTGAAATCTTCAGCGAGGAAAAAAGCTATCGAAAAAGATACGCTTGCAGACCATCATTGACAGTAACATCAAAGAGTTTACAGAAAATTGTTTGGTTAAAAATTGCATAGATTTAAGCGTCTGCTTACTATCTTCAAGAATTGATTTCATGCAATACGATATTCATAAAGACAACAGGGAAAGTAAGCTATGAATGAGTCATTTAATCACGCTGGAACTTGGGGTCTCGCACTAATTGTTATTGTTCTGATTTCTTGGTTCTTTTACCGTTATTTCGCACCAAAGAACTGGCGTGAATGGGCGGGTGCTGGTGTAGTTCAGGCTTTCATTATTGCACTTTACGCAGAAATGTATGGCTTTCCGCTCACTATATATTTATTAGTACGGTTTTTTGGTTTGGACAGCCAATATGTCAGCGCTAGCTTATGGTCGACCCTTGTTGGTTTAGGTGAGACAGGCATGATGATCTCAATGCTACTCGGCTATGCTATTGCATTTTTAGGAGTCGGTCTTTTTGCTCAAGGTTGGCGCCAAGTCCACAAAGCACGAGGGGAAAATCGTTTAGTAACTGATGGACTCTATGCCTACGTACGTCATCCTCAGTACACCGGGTTGTTTATTGCACTGTTCGGTGAGGGTGTGGTGCATTGGCCAACTCTGTTTTCAATCGGTCTGTTTCCAGTGATTGTGCTTGTATACACATGGTTAGCTCGACGTGAGGAACGGCATATGTTTGAAGAGTTTGGTAAAGACTACCTTGCTTACAAACAGCAAGTGCCAATGTTTATTCCTCAATGGGGTCAATGGCGTCAACTTGCCGCCGCCGCACGAGTTAAAAAGTAATATCAATACAGGATAAAGCTTTAATTCATACAAATCCTTAGAGTTAGCATGGTTAGATACGATTGGTTATCTTGAGCTTGAACCACATCATACAATAGTGAGGATTACTAAGATGGTCAAATCAAACTTAACAACAAGTACTTTAAGGATTGCCCCTGTTGGCAATAGTGTATCGTTGTTTCTACTTATTAGTTATCTATTATGCATAGGGTTTGGTTTACTCGCACCCGAACAGATAGCGATGCACGAAGCTTGGGCACCTCTACTACCTGGCTTTGAGTGGTTAACATGGACAGGTTTTCTAATTGGACTTGTAGAATCATATCTTTACGGTTGGTATTTCGCCATCTTGTTCGTGCCACTATATCGTTGGTTCGCCAAAGTGCGCTAAAGATATTGATATATTAACAGTCAGTAAACCTCTTCGGTTCGAGTAAAAATTAATTGAAGAGTTGGAGTGATCACAGTTTAGACTGAGGAGAAATCATAATGAATGGGTCAATGCATGGCATGATGAACGGCTCAATGATGTATGGCATGGGCTGGGTTATGATGCTTATCTGTTTGTTATTCACCCTACTATTTTTCGCAGTACTAGTACTAACAATCATGGCACTGCTCAAGTATTTGCGTGATAAAAACTAAATTCCAATTGAAAAGTATAGAAATTATTTTTTAGAGGTTTTTAGATTAATGATTAGATGAATAGCAATCGAGGATTGATGATAGTGCTTTAAGAGTTGTACTTATTATCAATATTTATTGTCTTCAAGGAGTGGTTTTATGAAACATATTGCCGATGAAAAATCTATCAAAGGTGGTCAGTACGATAAAGTACCGGAAAATTATAGCGGTACGGTCTATATTTGTCCTATGCATCCAGAAGTAAGAGATGTTGA
Source organism: Psychrobacter sp. Pi2-51 (assembly GCF_904846665.1). Classification (NCBI taxonomy): domain Bacteria; kingdom Pseudomonadati; phylum Pseudomonadota; class Gammaproteobacteria; order Moraxellales; family Moraxellaceae; genus Psychrobacter; species Psychrobacter sp. Pi2-51. The sequence continues at coordinate 232 of NZ_CAJHBP010000035.1, read as the reverse complement.
AAAAAGTGACTGCCCAATATGTGGCATGTTTCTTAAACCTGAAGACGAGGTTGCTGAATCCAACAACCATGAAGATAGTCATGCGCATTGTCATGGAGCGGATGCTAATAATAGTAATGAGGTAAATTCTGTCGAAGACGATAAGTACGACAAGATACCGGAAAATTATAGCGGTACGGTCTATATTTGTCCTATGCATCCAGAAGTAAGAGATGTTGAAAAAAGTGACTGC
>NZ_CAJHBP010000034.1:0-26375 GCF_904846665.1 Psychrobacter sp. Pi2-51 | reverse complement strand
GCTGCAAACTGCCTACTTTATCTTCGATTAATACACAGTAAGTGTCGTTTATGATACAAAGGACATCAATGTTATTCGCTTGACGCTTCACTACTATTTTATCAATACGACTCGGTAGCGAGTTACCCGCTTTTTTAAAGAATAACGCCAATACACTGGTTGCTAATCTGTTTAGCGCTCTATGCTTATCGTTTCCTGTCTGATAGTCTTGGTCTGCCCAAGAAAGAAGCCAACAGATAAAAGCGTCTTGTGATAATTCAGAGGTGGCAAATTTAAATAAGTTAGGTGTGGTCATTCTAGCTCCTTGATTAAATTAAAAAATATATTTGTGTTTGAGTGATTTTGGTAAAACTCTTGATCAACTATTTTGTATATAATTTCATCCCACTTTCTAGACGCTCTAAAATAACCGCTTTTAACTGAGCAGGTTCAATCACAACTGCCAATTGTGACATACTCACTAGCCAATCTTGCAAGCGCTGCGTATTGGCAACCGTTGCGCGCACTTCATTCCAAGTGTCATCGATAACCGTAATCGTTTGAGTAGATGATAACGGCCGCTCATAGAGGTGCTGACAGGCATATTTCTGTACCTTTAGAACCAGTCCGATTTTTAAACCATTATTCAATTCCAACTTTCCTAGCTTACGTAGATTCTCAAGAGTAAAAGCATTGCGCTCTACCCAGTCCGGTACCAACTGCTCTGTTACTTCAGCTGCTTCAATACGATTAACTGCAAAATTACGATGTACCTTCAACAGGACGTTATCATCGATATGATCACTCGTTGGATTAAACCCAGTAAGATAGATCATATTGTCGATAAAGACTAAACCTTTGGGGTAAATTATCCTAACGTTTGAATGTTCATCCCATTTTTTTCTATAAGTGATGTGTAGTTGCTTATTCTCTAACAACGCTTGATGAATGCTAGCCAGCACGTCACTATCAAGCTTTGGTGCTTGTACGATACTGGGCAGGGTAATGAGATGATTTTGCCACTGCCCTAGCCTGCTTTGATTGAAGCTGGTCTTATCTTGACGATCTAACTGACCAAGCTTTTCACTAATACTTTGCTTGAAAGACGTTGGTAAATAATTTGCGGTATATTTATCAAGCATTTGCCAAAAAAACACCGTTTGCTCATTAACGACATCAATACTAAAGCTTGGCTCAATATAAAACCTTGCTGTTTGTCCGCTGATATTATTGCCCCATGCTGGCAGGCGCATTAAAGCGTCGCTGTGAAAAACGTCATTGAATATTTGATTGAGACTTGTTAGATCGTTCTCTAAATTTTTACGCTCGTTTGCGTAATGGTTAGGATTATTGCCATAAACGTTCATTAGCTCTGTGAGTGATATTGCCTTGTCTTTACTACGTGGCAAGCGCTGATATAGCATAAACAGACGGGTTGATTTGTTGTAGCTGGCGACTGGGTATGTGGGCATATTGGCTGCTCTATAGGCTATAAAGTCTATCAAACTGTCATTTTAAAAGTAGGCTCTTATAAAAAGGTTAATCTAACCGCACCACAATCGCCGTGCCATTATCATAGGCATTGCCATCAGAGTCATAAACTTGCTGTTTAAGCGTCTGTAGCCACTCTTGTAAATCCGTTTGATTATCGATACGCGCCCATTCATTACTTGACACTAAATCATGAATACCGTCAGTACAAACAACAAGACTGTCACCTGCTTGCACTGTGATTGTCTGTTTTGTACTATTAGGTGGCTCGTTGCTTGGGTCATCGCTATTCACTGCCAATGCAAAGCACTCAGTGATACTATATAAGCTGCCTGCCATACCTGTGCGATTATACTCATCAAAACTTGCTTGACGATCTTCATCGTGCGCCTTCTCATCTACCAGCTCATTTAATAAGTTATGGTCACGAGTTAAGCACTGCCATCCTTTTGTGTTTTTTCTTAGCAAGTACACACGGCTGTCACCGACATGAGTGATGTCTATATTGATTGATTTATCATCGTTTAGTGTGCCGATGATCATCGCGAGGGTTGCTGCAGCGCCATAGCGTTTTTTTGTGTGCTTGGTTTGACTCAGTTGCGTATAGATACGATCTGAGGTCATGTTTTGGATGTTTACTTGTTCGTCATTCCATAGCGATCTAATTGCTTTAACAACTGCCTTTGAGCAGTGCTGTGACTGGTTAGAGCTGGCAACGCCGTCTGATACCGCAAGACAAAATGGCGCTTGCACTGATGTTACAGGCATTATTCCTAAATTCTCTTGATACCAGTGATCTAAGAAGAAAAATGCGTCTTGTTGGATGTTATTGCTAGCATTACCTTGAAAGGTAATGGCGCAGGCGTGAGCTATTGTTTCAACAAGAGGTTCATCCTCATCACTTAAAATAGCTGTCATATTCATTCGCTCATTAATTATTATCGTTAAGACAAGTATAGTAGATTACCTACCAATTTACTTTCTAGGTCATGCGATATTTTGAATTGATAGTAATCACGAGTGACTGAAATCTTCTAAAGGTTCACCAATCCAAGCTCAAAGAGGTAAGCGATATTGCTGACAACTCATAAAGGTGATGTTTAATTCTCTCTTACTCATCAGGTGACGATCTTGTTCTTTTTTAGGGTATCGGATTATCAGTATTTATAGGATAGAGTGATATGTACCTAGCACGATTTGGTACAAAAAACCTGCTTGGGCTTAACAGTAAATGCTCAGTGGGGTTTTGTCAGTTTTACAAAATTCTTAGGTGGCCTGAATGATATCGGGGTTTGTCTTCAATAAAGTAGTTAATTACATACCTAGCAATCTAAGTGATTAGCAGTATAATATCAGCCACCAAAAAACTTCTAAATTCAATAAAAAGAGCTCACTATGGCACTTAAAAAGACCGAGATATATGCAACCCTTTGGGCAAGCTGTGATGAGCTGCGTGGCGGTATGGATGCCAGCCAATACAAAGACTATGTATTGACCATGCTATTTATGAAGTACGTATCGGACAAATTTAAAGGCAATCCTTACGGGGATATTCATGTCCCCGAAGGCGGTAGCTTCGACGATATGGTACTGCTCAAAGGCGATAAAGAGATCGGCGAAAAAGTTGATAAAATCATAGGTAAGCTTGCTGAAGCCAATGGGCTAAAAGGCGTCATCGATGTCGCTGACTTCAATGATGAAGAAAAGCTAGGTAAAGGCAGAGAGCACGTTGATCGCTTATCTAAGCTTATTGGTATTTTCGAGGGTTTAGACTTATCGGGCAACCGGGCTGATGGTGATGATCTGCTTGGCGACGCTTATGAGTATCTGATGCGCCACTTTGCAACGGAGTCAGGTAAATCAAAGGGACAGTTCTATACCCCATCTGAGGTGTCACGTATTCTATCTCAAATCATTGGTATTAATGAAGATACACCGCAGGATGCCACTGTTTACGATCCAGCTTGCGGCTCAGGCTCGCTGCTACTTAAAGCCAGTGATGAAGCGCCGCGTGGTCTGACTATCTTTGGTCAAGAGATGGACTCTGCCACAACCGCACTTGCAAAGATGAATATGATCTTGCACGGCGCAGTAGGCGCTGATATTTATAAAGGCAATACCCTCGCCTCGCCGCAGTTTGTGGAAGGCAATCAGCTGAAAACTTTTGACTTTGCCGTAGCTAACCCGCCCTTTAGTAATAAAAACTGGACCAGTGGTCTAAATGCATCAGCAGATGAGTTCGACCGTTTTACGTGGGGCATTCCCCCTGAAAAAAATGGCGATTATGCTTTTCTTTTACACATCATTAAGAGTTTAAAAAGCACAGGAATCGGGGCGGTCATCTTACCGCATGGGGTGCTATTCCGAGGCAATGCCGAAGCACATATCCGCACAAACCTTATCAAACAAGGCTACATCAAGGGCATCATCGGCCTGCCAGCTAACCTATTCTATGGTACGGGCATTCCTGCTTGTATCATCGTTATCGATAAGATGACGGCAGCTGAGCGAGCCACAGGCGCATCTGGGCTATTTATGATAGATGCCAGTCGCGGGTTTATGAAAGATGGCAATAAAAACCGTTTACGCAGTCAAGACATTCACAAAGTCGTCGATGTCTTTAATCATCAAACCGAGCTGGCAGGCTATAGCCGTATGGTCGGCATGGATGAGATTATCGATAATGACTACAACTTAAATATTCCGCGCTATATCGATGCAAGCCTTGATGAAGACCAGCATGATCTAAGCGCTCACTTGCAAGGCGGTATTCCGATTAGCGATATTGATACCTTAGAGCCTTACTGGCAGGTATTCCCAAGCCTGCGCAAGGCGCTGTTTGCAGATTTACGAGAGGGCTACCGTCAGTGCCTCGTACCCGCTAATGAAGTCAAAGCCGCGGTCTTGGCGCATCCTGAGTTTATCCAGTTTGCAAGCCAAAGCCTGACGCCCTTTCATGACTGGTGGACAGCATCTAGTCTTGCTGATATCACGCAAGGTGATAAACCCAAAGCCATCATTCAGCGTATCAGTGAAAACTTGCTTCAGCGTTATGCCGATACTGCCCTACTCGATAAATATGACATCTATCAAATTTTGATGGATTATTGGGCAGAGACGATGCAGGACGATGTGTATGCCCTCTCACAAGAAGGCTGGCAAGTTGGCAAGCAGTTGCGTCAGCTTATCGCTGCTAAGGGCGAAAAGCTTAAAGAAACTCCTGACCTTATTATCGATAAGAATAAGTACAAAGCCGAGCTTATCGCGCCTGCGCTTATCATTAACCGATACTATAACGATGAGCAAGCGCAGATTGATGCTCTACAAGCTAAACTCGATACCGTAAGTACGACTTTGAATGAATTCATTGAGGAGCATAGTGATGAAGAAGGCGTACTCAATAATATAAGCACTAAAAAAGAGGCAAATGAGGCGTTAAAAGACTTTTATGTTATGGCTTATAGAGTATTTGCTCCTGATCAATATAAAGACTACGTAAGTCTGAATAAAGAGATTGAGACCGCGCAGAATGAGCTATTGATATTGGCTCAGAGTCATGTGATTGACAAAGCCAATAATTATAGTGAGAAGATTGCCCTTAAAAACTTAAAGGCTTATCTAAACACCGACGCCTCAGTAGAAGAGATAGATACCATCAATAGCTATCTCAACAAAGACAAACTGATAAAAGCCAAACTAAAAAAGGCAAAAGATTTTGAAAAACAAGCCGTCACTGTAGTTGATAAAAAAATGCAAGAGGATGACATATCTGACTTTACTGATATTCAAAATATTCAGCAGTTTTTACAATTAACTGATACGGAAGCGGCGGCCAAAAAAGCACTAAAAGAAGCGCAAGATGCCCTAGGTTTGGCAGTATTTAAAACGTATCCAACGCTGAGTGATGAGGACATCAAAACCTTACTGGTCACGGATAAATGGCAAGCGACGCTACAATCACGTATTGAGGCAGAAATTGAGCGTATCACCGCCCAGCTTGCTGATCGGGTGACGCAGTTAGAAGCACGTTACGCTGAGCCACTGCCTAATCTGCTGGATGAAGTGGATAGACTGAGCCAAAAAGTCACCGCGCATCTGCAAGCGATGGGAGTGGCGATATGAGTGAGGTAAAAATACCTGAGGGATATAAGCAGACTGAGGTTGGGGTTATTCCAGAGGATTGGGAAATAACACCGCTAGGTGAGATCGTACAAGAAAATAGAATCTCATCAGGTTTATACAAGGACAAAAATAGTTACGGAAGTGGAACTTCAATTATTAAATTAGGTGATGTTTTCTCAAATGATGTATTCAATCCAAATACTGTACAAAAGGTTGAAGCAGACGAAGCAGAAATTCAGAGATATAAAATTAAAGTTGGTGATCTTTTTATAGCTTTAGCCTCAGTTAAACTTGAAGGTGTTGGCAAGGTAATGCATGTAACTACATTAGAAGATGAAACGATATTTGATCATAATGTAGCGCTAATTCGTACTACTGAATCAATAAACTCATATTTCTTAAGCTATACATTTAAGTCCAACTATATTCGTAGCATGATTGCATCCAAGGCTACTCAAGTTGGTACGACTTTTCTTAAATCAAGTACTATTCTTCAATTTAATATTATTCTACCAACTTATGAAGAACAAACCGCCATCGCCACCGCCCTATCCGATGTCGATGATTTAATCGGGTCGCTAGAAAAGCTGATTGCCAAAAAAGAAGCGATTAAAACTGCCACCATGCAGCAGCTACTCACAGGCAAAACACGCCTGCCTGAGTTTGCCACTCATGAAGATGGTAACCCAAAAGGATTTAAACAGACTGAGTTAGGGCGGATTCCTGAGGATTGGGAAAATAAAGAGTTGGGGGAAATATCACAAATCAATATGGGGCAATCTCCCAAATCTACTAGCTATAATAAATTATCTATTGGGCTGCCCTTGGTTCAAGGTAACGCTGACATATCTAGTCGAAAAACAATTGTAAGAAACTATACTTCTGAAATCACAAAAAAGGCAGATAAAGGTGATTTGATTTTGTCTGTACGCGCTCCTGTCGGCGAGGTTGCAGTAGCAGATTTTGACTGCTGTATTGGTCGTGGAGTTTGTTCTATTAAGTTTCCTAATAATTTTTTATATCACTGGTTAGTATCATTCGAAGATAAATGGGAAAAATTCTCCAAAGGATCTACTTTCGATTCAATAAACTCTAATGAATTAAAAATTATACAGCTTCCTATTCCATCTAAAAAGGAACAAACCGCCATCGCCACTATTCTCTCTGATATGGATAGCGAGGTTCAGGCATTGCAAAAACGTTTGGACAAAACCCACGATATCAAGCAAGGCATGATGCAGCAGCTGTTGACAGGTAAGGTGCGCTTGGTAAGTTCTACTAATAAAGGAGTATAAAATGCCTGAACATAAAAACAATTATACCAAAGCGCAGTTTTTTAAGTGTGCATTACAAGTAAATCCTGCAAGCTATATTACATACAGAGGACAACAACAGCAATTTACTGAAGAAGAATACAATCAACAACTTCTTGAAGCATCACTTGAAGCAGGTATTCAGGTTATTGGTTTGGCTGACCATGGCTCTGTAGATGCAATAGATTCAATCAGAAACTTATTCACCGCAAATGGGATTATCGTTTTTCCTGGATTTGAAATATCTTCTAGTGAAAAAGTTCATTTCGTTTGTTTGTTTGATGAAAATACTTCTGTAGATTTAATTAAAATGCATTTAGGAGCGTTGGGTATAGATATAGAAAATCCTTCGGCACCAGTTCAAAAGTCATCCTGCGATATTATTAACTATGTAAATGAAAAAGGAGGCTTTATTTTTGCAGCACATAGTACTAATGATGATGGTGTGTTAAAACGACGTATGAACCATGTTTGGCAACACGATGGACTTCTAGCAGCGCAAATTCCAGGGTCTATAGAATGCTTGAAAGGGATTGAAAGTGATTTTTACCGCAAAGTTTTTCTTAACAAAGATCCCAACTATAAATGTAAGCGTGCTATGGCTGCTATCAATGCTTCCGATGTTGCAAAACCAGAAGATATTAAAAGTGACGGAGCTTCATGTTTAATTAAAATGACTGAACCTTGCTTTCCATCTTTTAAACAAGCTTTTTTTGACGCAGGATCGAGAGTACGACTAAATACTGATAAACCAGAAAACTTTGCATCAGCTATTGAACGAATATGGTTTGTTGGAGGATACCTTGATAAAGTAGACATAGAGTTTTCAGATCATTTAAATGCTGTAATCGGTGGTAGAGGGACAGGAAAATCTACTTTATTAGAATGTATTAGGTTCGTATTTGATCTAGAACCTTTTGGAAAAGAAGCACAAATCCAACATGATGCTATTATTAAAAACAATCTTGGTAGTGAGAAGGGTTTGGTTCAGGTGGTTGTTCGCTCAGCTGCTATGCATGGTCGTAAATTTACTCTAAGCCGTAAGTATGGTGATAGACCAATAATTATTGATAATACAACAGGAGATATTTCACCTTATCAACCCAAAGATTTATTACCTAATATTGAGCTATACGGTCAGAATGAAATATATGAGATGACTCGGAATCAACAGAATAGAAACAGACTTGTTAAGCGCTTTTTGGAAGGTAAGTATGAGGACTTTGATAATTCTATAACTAAAGTAGCATTTAATCTTAAAGAAAACCGCGAAGCTATTCAACGATCATTATTGCAAAAATTAGATATTGAGTCCGAAGTCGAACGATTACCAAAATTATTAGATCAAGCTGAGCAGTTTAAGAAACTGGGTATTGATGAAAAACTAAAAATTGTTCCCAAGTTAGAAAAAGAAAAGCAGTTAAACGAAAAGGTCGATATAGAGTTAAACCGAGTCAAACGAGTGATTTTAAACTTGAAAGATAGTTTGCTAGATACAATGTTTTTAAGCGACGTTAACATGGATGGTCTACCTCATACGGATAGCCTAAAACAGCAACGTGAAGTTTTAGATATATTTAGCAACTCTCTAAACCAGTTCGTTACTCAGTTAGAACAGCTATTTGAAACAGCTAATAGTGACCTGTATCCTATAAAAAATAAATTATTAGCAGAGATAAAAAAAGAGGAGCTTCAGCTAGAAAATGCATTTAAGGAAATACCAGCTAGTCAAGGTAAGACAGGACTACAACTCGGAACTGAATATCAAGCTCTACTAAGACAAATCGAACATGTCCGTCCGAAACAAAACACAATGCAAAATATTCAAACACAAATTGACGAACTCTATAATCAACGTAAAAAACTTTTGCTAGAGCTAAACCAACAGACGAGTGCTCGTGCTAGTGCCATAAGGGGTGCTGTTAAGCATTTAAATCGTAAGCTGAATAAAAAAGTGCGTTTAAACTTATGTCCTGAAGCTAATCGGCAGGTATTAGTTGACTATCTACTAGACTGTCATCTTGAAGGTGTTGGGACAAAGAGACTTGAATGGGTACTAGATGGTGAATTTTCATCTAGTAATCTTGCTGCGACTATTCGTCAAGGCGAGTCAGCTATAGTTGATAGCTTTGCTATCTCAGACACTATAGTAAGGGCATTGAGTCGTTTACCAGAATACAAATTACTTGAGTTAGAAGAATTAGTTTTTCCAGATACGATGACCATAGAATTAAATATAGCTCATGGTGAAAAAGATGCTATCTTCCGACCTATTGAGTCTTTATCAACAGGACAGCAATGCACAGCTGTTTTGCATCTTCTACTACTCGAAAATGAAGACCCATTAATTCTCGATCAACCAGAAGATAACTTAGACAACGCTTTTATAGCTGAACGTATCGTTACTGAACTACGTAAAGCTAAATTAAGTCGACAGTTCTTATTTGCAACTCATAACGCTAACATTCCAGTATTTGGCGATGCAGAATGGATTGGTGTACTAAACGTAGAAGACAATAAAGGAACCATTTTACAAGACCAACAAGGAGCTATTGATATGCCGAAAGTACAAAGACTAGCAGCTGATATATTGGAAGGTGGTGAGAGTGCTTTTAATCAACGTCGTGAAAAATATGGCTTCGATTAATACTCCCGAAGATTTGAGAAAAACACTGTTGGATAAACTTTCATTCCGAGACTCAAGGACTATTAGCGATGAGCAATGTCAACCAACGTGAGCGCACCACCCAAAATCGTGTTGTACAGTTTTTTCAAGACAAGCTCGGCTATCGCTATTTGGGTAACTGGCATGCGCGCGCCGATAATAAAAATATCGAGCGCGATATCCTAGCACAATGGCTAAAATCTCGTGATGTCAGTGCGCCACTGATAGCGCGTGCGATTAGCACCTTAGAAAAAGCTGCCGCCCTAGGCAGTGGTATCAAACTTTATGATGCCAATAAGGAAGTCTATAGACTACTACGGTACGGGATAAAAGAAAAAGAGGGCTCAGGCGAGCATACCCAAACCGTTTGGTTGATTGACTGGGACAACTTTGCGGCAAACGACTTTGCTATCGCTGAAGAGGTATCGATCAAAGGCGAGCATAAAAAACGCCCTGATGTGGTGCTATACATCAATGGCATCGCCCTTGGTGTCTTAGAGTTAAAGCGCTCTACCATCTCAGTCTCTGAAGGCATACGGCAGAACCTAGATAACCAAAGCAAGGATTTTATCCGTAATTTTTTTACCACCATGCAGCTGGTTATGGCAGGTAATGACAGTCAGGGTTTGCGTTATGGCACTATAGAAACCCCAGAGCGCTACTATTTAGAATGGAAAGAAGCAAGTCCTCAGCCTACCAGCACGACGCAACAGGCAAGTCAAGAAGCCCATGATGAGCTATTAGATCGTCACCTTTATCAATTATGTAATAAACAGCGCTTGCTCGATGTTATTCACAACTTCATCGTTTATGACATGGGTGTCAAAAAAACCTGCCGGCACAATCAATTCTTTGGTGTGCAAGCCGCCAAAGACTACCTTGCAGAACGTAAAAACGGCATTATCTGGCACACTCAAGGCTCAGGTAAAAGCCTGACTATGGTATGGCTGGCTAAGTGGATTCGTGAGAATATTAAAAACAGCCGCGTACTTGTTATTACTGACCGCAAAGAGTTGGACGAGCAGATTGAAGGCGTGTTTTCAGGTATTGATGAAAATATATATCGTACCAAGAATGGCGCGGATCTCATCCGTCAGCTTAATCACCCTAACCCAGCACTACTATGCTCATTAGTACATAAATTTGGTCGTCATGCGAGTAATGAAAAGGATGACGACAGCTTAGCGCAAACTGACGAATTCATAGAAGATCTAAAAAGCAGTCTGTCTTCAAACTTTAGCGCTAAAGGGGATATTTATGTCTTTGTTGATGAATGCCATCGTACGCAATCGGGTAAATTACACAGTGCGATGACTGCCCTACTTCCTCATGCGACGTTTATTGGCTTTACAGGAACGCCACTGCTCAAAAAAGATCAGAAAAAATCCATCGAGGTCTTTGGTCCCTATATCCATACTTATAAATTCGATGAAGCAGTCGCTGATGGCGTCGTGCTTGATTTGCGTTATGAAGCCCGCGATATCGATCAACAGCTACTATCACCTGATAAAATTGATAAATGGTTTGATGCCAAAACTCGCGGCTTATCCAATATCGCCAAAACTCAGCTAAAACAGAAATGGGGCACGATGCAGCGCGTGTTATCGAGTCACTCTCGTCTAGAGCAAATCAAGAACGATATCTTATATGACATGGAGACGCGCCCGCGACTGGCTGATGGTCGAGGTAATGCAATGCTCGTATGCGGCAGTATCTATCAAGCCTGCAAAGTCTATGAGATGTTTAGCCATACGCACTTAAAAGATAAAGTTGCTATCATCACCAGCTACCAGCCGACTGCCGATAGTATTAAGGGTGAAGCGTCTGGCGAAGGTACGACTGAAAAACTATTTAAATATGCCACCTATCGTAAGATGATTGCCGAATATTACGATATCGATGAACAAGAAGCTGGCGCGAAGGTTGAAGACTTTGAAAAAGAGGTTAAAAAACGCTTCATTGATGAGCCGGGTCAGATGCGCTTACTGATTGTAGTAGATAAGCTACTGACAGGATTTGATGCGCCTTCAGCAACCTATCTATATATTGATAAAAAAATGGCAGACCATAACTTATTTCAAGCCATTTGCCGAGTTAACCGCCTAGATGGTGAAGATAAAGAATATGGTTATATTATCGACTATCAGGATCTGTTTCAGTCTTTAGATAAAGCCATATCAAACTATACACAGGGCGCATTCTCTGATTATGACAGCAAAGATATCGAAGGCTTATTAAAAAACCGCCTTGAGTCTGCTAAGCAGGACTTAGATGACGCACTGGAGATGGTACGAGGACTGTGCGAACCCGTTAGATACCCTAAGAACACTCAAGATTACTATGCTTATTTTTGCACGACAAATGACGCCCCCATTGATGAAAAACTAGAAAAAGAACAGCTACGGGTCACTTTATACAAAAGTGTCGCTAAGCTACTGCGAGCTTATGCAAATATTGCTAACGAGATGATAGAGTGTGGCTATAGTCCAGAGCAGATCGATCGTATTCAAACCGATGTGAAGCACTTTGAGAGCGTGCGTGAGAGCATCAAAATGATGAGCGCTGATATGCTCGATATGAAGCTCTACGAGCCAGCCATGCGTCATTTATTGGATAGTTATATCCGTGCCGAACCTAGTGATACAGTCATGGACTTTGAAGAACTTGGCTTAATTGAGCTGATCGTAGACAAAGGGTGTGATGAGCTGATTAATGCTTTACCTGATGATATCGCTAATGATGAAGGAAACGTGGCTGAAACCATCGAAAATAACGTGCGCAAAACTATTGTAGATGAAAACCCTGTCAACCCTAAGTACTATGAGCACATGTCAGTCTTACTTAATGAGCTTGTCACCTTGCGTCGCCAAAAGGCCGTAGACTACAAAGAGTACTTACACAAAATACGAGAGCTATCTGCCAAAGTATTAAGACCCAATAGTGCAAATAACCATTACCCAGACTCTATCAATACTAATGCTAAACGCGCATTGTACGACAACTTAGACCAAAATGAAGAACTGGCTGATAAGCTTGACGCGGCTGTCAGACTCAATAAGCAAGCTGACTGGCAAGGCCATCTATTAAAAGAGCGCAAAGTTGCAAATATCGTCAGAGAAACATTGTCTTTGTATGAATCGGACAGCAGTATTGAAGAGGTTATGAGTCTAGTCAAAGCGCAACCGGAATATAAATAATGCAACTAATGATCGGATCACTAGACATTCAATTGCAGCGAAAAACCATTAAGCATTTACATATCAGTGTGATGCCGCCTAATGGTGAGATTAGAGTGGCTGCCCCTGAAGCAATGACCGAAACCGCTATTCGAATGGCAGTAATTCACCGCATACCTTGGATACGTAAACAGCAGGCAAGCTTTATTAAACAAGCGCGTCAGTCCACTCGAGAAATGATCGATGGCGAAACACATTATTTATGGGGCAGACGCTATCGGCTTGAAGTGCTTAAGTTAGATACCGCTCAAAACCCAGCACCTAGCATCAAGCTAAAAGGTGGCAAACTCATTTTATCCGTGCATACTAAAACGTCGACTACAGATAGATTAAAACTGCTCAATGAGTACTATCGTACTCGTCTAAAAGCACGTATTCCTGCTTTGATTACGCAATGGTCTGAAAAGCTTAACGTCACCGTCACAAGCTGGCAAGTGCAAAAGATGAAGACTAAATGGGGAAGCTGTAATATAGAGGAAGGTCGTATCCTACTTAACTTAGAATTGGCAAAAAAGCCCGTACCCTGCTTAGAATATATTATCGTTCATGAGCTACTACATTTCAAAGAGCGCCAGCATAACGACAGATTCAAGGCTCTGCTAGATACTCAGATGCCTGACTGGCGATCAAGGCGTGACTTACTCAATCGCATGCCTTTAGGTCAAGAGAACTGGAAGCAGAGAGAACAAATTACTTAAACTCACTATGACTGCTACATTCTACTTAGTTGGAATGCCGTGTAATGCTGATGTTGGCTTAATTTATACTCATGATATGAAAGTTGCTAGGTTCTAGCACCTCTCATTTTGCGGGTATATGAAAGTCATTTATAAGCCTACTACTGTCACCCAAAACATGAAATAGCTTTACTCATAAACGCTTTAAGCTAGTGTTCGTAGTACGTGCATGGTAAATACCTAAAAAAATTTTTGCTAGGTGACTTCGTAAAAATCGGGGTTTGAAGTAATGAGATTTTACAGAATTAATTTACATCTATGAGTTAAGTATTACTAGATGCCGTTACCTACAATATTACGGGTCTACAGATAGCATTTATAGATAAACTGATTACCTACCAAAATGTGAACATACTATATCGATAATTCATCTAAGCCTGTTTATATAAAGCTTGCACTACAAATTGCTAATCATAAGATTTGTCTGTTGGCTCTGTGACAGTCAGGGTTTCATAGCTAAAACCATTCTAGTTTATGTATAAGTTGACAATAACATTTAAAAATATTTGCTCGAGAAAGTCTTAATAAACTGCTTTACCTCTGTAAGATTAGACAGTAGGATAGTGCAATAAATCTCGTCTAATGTAAGGAAATAATTATGGCAATGCGCGAATTCGCAGCTGCTAAGCCACGTCCTCTACCAGTTATTATTTTGGCAGATACTAGCGGTAGTATGAGTATAGATGGAAAAATGGAAGCTCTGAATTTAGCACTTAAAGACATGCTGATATCGTTTGGCAAAGAAAGCCATCTCAATGCAGTTATCCAAGTCGCTATCATCGCATTTGGGGGAGAGAATGCTTCGATGATATTACCTCTAACTTCAGCTGATGAAATATCAGGTATGCAAGACTTAGTAGCAAGTGGCGGTACTCCCATGGGTAGTGCAATGACAATGGCAAAAGAATTGTTAGAAGACAAAGAGCTCATACCAAGTCGAGCATACAAGCCTACTCTAGTATTGGTGTCTGATGGCAACCCTACAGATAATTGGGAACAACCCTTTGTCGAATTACAAGAATCTGAACGTGCCAGCAAAGCCGTAAGAATGGCAATGGGTATTGGAGCAGATGCTAATATACATATGTTAAAACAATTTATTAATGACCTTGAAACGCCGGTGTTCAAAGCACATGATGCTAAAGACATTTCTAGATTTTTTAGAGCAGTTAGCATGAGCGTCACTTTACGATCTCGTAGCACAAAGCCAAATCAAATTAATAAGATAGATTTTAATGATATATCCACAGACGATGAGCTTGACCTAAGTGATTTCGACTAGTGAATGTAAATATATCTATAGCTACTGTTCGAGGGCCAAAAAACCATCGTGAATCTAAACGTAATCAAGATGCTATTTTGAAGCGTGTTTGGCGTGCTCATTGGTTAGTAGTCGTTTGTGATGGTATGGGTTCTCGTCCTTATGCCTCCCTTGGCTCATATCTTGCGTGTAAAGCAGTGTGTACTACCTTACGTGAGACCAATTTCAATGAGCCTGAAAAAAGTGTAGTAAAAAGAATATACCAGCAATGGCTAATGTACTTGAAAGATTATCTTCCTCGTACCTCTCCTAAAGATGCCGCCACAACATGCCTGTTTGCTTGGGGAGACTCCTCAGGGAAAGTAAGGCTTTTTCAGCTAGGTGACGGTGCTATTTACTATATGACAGATACTTTCGGCGTTAATCATGAAAAATCTGACAATATGTTTGGTAATGAAACAACTGCTTTAGGATATTCAATACGTTGGCAAGATTGGACTTACCGAGAAATTCAATTAGATTTTGGTGCCACAATTACATTAATGACAGATGGAATTAGTGATGATATAGATAAGCCTCAACAATTTTTAGATTTTCTGTCTGGTAAATTCATAGCTATTAGCCCTCGTCAAGGTAAGAAATACCTAATTAATGAGCTCAATAATTGGCAAACCCCTCATCATAGTGATGATAAAAGTATTGGGGTAATTATTTGGAAAAAACAACATGGCAGTAGCACAAAAGAATAAGGAAGTTAAAGATACTCATGGCACCGTCTACGAATTAACAAGCAAACTTGGGCAAGGCGGGCAAGGTCAAGTATTCACTACCAATCATCATAATCTGATTGTAAAAATAACCAACCCTATAGATAGTGACGTCAAAAGACATCAAGAATTTGCAAAAATACAATGGGTGGTACGTAGGCCCATACGAGATTTAAATATCGCTCTACCTATAGCCGTACTTAAATTAAAAAATCGTGTCGGCTATGTCATGGAGTTAATGGATAACCTCGAATCGCTTACTCAGCAAATAAAGCGTATTCAAGATAGTTCTATCAACGTTAGCATGGCAGACGCTTATCGTGACACTGGTGGATTAGCCAGACGGATAAAATTATTAATACAACTAGCCCAAACGTTAGCCCAGCTTCATGGCAAAGGCTTGTGTTATGGCGACTTATCACCAGACAATATCTATGTGTCTACATCTTATGATCATAATGAGGTGTGGCTGATAGATGCTGACAATATCAAAACACAGGAAAGTTCGCACGCTGCTTCTTACTACACGCCTGGCTATGGCGCTCCAGAAGTCCTAAGAAATGAGTCAGAAAACAGTTCTTGGACAGACTGTTGGGCTTTTGCTGTCATAGCACAGCAACTACTTGCTCATAATCATCCATATAATGAAGGTATCGGTGTGGAAGATGCTTATGATGATGAAGACTCCGATGTGGTCGATGAGCAAGTTGAACAAGGAGCTTACGCTTGGATATTTGATCCAGAAGATGATAGTAATGAGCACAAGCACAATGGCGCAGGTATGCCACTGAATGAATTAATTAATGATGACCTATTTGAACTGTTTAAACGTTGTTTTGCTGATAGTAGACTACGTAGTGGCCTATACCTTAGGCCTAGTATGAATGAATGGCACCACGAACTAAATAAAACGCTTCAGATACTAATGTACTGTCAACATCAGCCCTGTCAAGGTGAGCATTTTCAGAGTAGTTTTGTCGCTAATAATGATAGGCAATGCTTTTTTTGTGGTGAGTCTAACGAACCATACTCCTTATCCATATCACAGTTCTTTTATACGACTGAACAAATAGACGATACTAGTAGTCAAGATATAGACTGTCATAATACTTCAATCATTAGCTTGAATTATGACAAATATCTGTATACCGAACCTTACAGCCGCTTTGACTTAACAAAACTATCACCTTGGTGTGAACTCAAGCTCACTGATGACGGCCTTCATATAACACCAAAAAATAATGAAACTATTACAATTATCAGGCTAAAAGATAATAAAACAGTAGATATTAAGAAGACTCGTTTACTGAAAATAGCAATTAAACGAAATGATTTTTATGCACTGAAAATATCATCTTCCTCTAGCAGTACTGACAATACTTCATACTTTTTTTGGCGTTTTATCTGGTAGATATAAATGAACTTATTTGAACTTAGAATCAACTCCAGTGAGTTGTTTGAAGCAACCCTCATTGATGATAGCGTCAGATTTATAGAGGAAAAACCAGTAAACGTATGGGTAGAAGGCGAATCTCTGTACTTAGCTCAAGGTGGCACAGTAACTACCCTAGAGAATATACAGTCTGCTGATAAGACAGCTGTTCATGCCAGACTATATATTCAACAGCACAATCTATTGTGGTCATTAGTCAAACAAGAGACCGATGCACTTTGGCTAATGGCAACACCCCTTAAAGATGAAATAGTTCGAGTAGACGGGGAAAATTTTAATCTTGGTATCAGTGAATACATCGTTGAGCAACTCAAAAACCAAAAACATATTGGAGATAATGACGTCAATTTAGCTATAGTATGGTTAGAAGAGAACTTTCTAATCACTGAGAATGTATCATTTGTAGAGACTTCTCATTCTTATACTACAGCACTATTTATAACCTTCCTAAATCAAAATTCTACTGATGATACTTTAAGTCTAGTAGGTAAAGCACATATCCTTGATATTAAAGTATCAAATAACCAATGGAATATACAAAGAATCAGACCATTTAATCCACATAGTGATAATATTGAATTAAGCGCGATACAGGGTAATATTGTTTTCTTTGATAACTCTCAGGCGCAAAAGCTCAATCAGCCTCATTATAAAACTGCGCTCAAAGATAGTAAAAACACCCATGGTAACTATATCAAAGTATGGCAAAAATATAGTGATCTACAATGGCAAAAAGTTGTCATAAATGCGCAAAAATTTAACTATTTAAAAATACTAGATGACAAAATTTTAGAGCAACAAAATTTGTCTCGTCTTAGTGTAAACAAAGAGCAATTAAAAAAATTTGCCGAAGCATTACAGGCAAGTATTCAAAGTAATGATAAAGAAAACCATGTATTTCAGATAGCATCGACATTGCCAGAGTGGCTAAGTAACAGCAGCCCTGGGAATAGCAGTAAAGCTGACCACAAGAAAGCTCTAGAAGAACCTTGGAAATGTGAAATCGTTGATATTGACAGTGATTCAGGATACTTGACTATTAAATACACAGGATTTCGTGAGAAAAAAAAACCTGTCGATAAACACGGTAATAGCTTTCTATTTTTATCAATTTATTCAACTCAAGTTCAACGCCAACGTCAGGTTCTAGCCTTAGAGCAAATTAGTCATCATCATAATCCAATGCCAAGTTTAGACTATTTAATGCAAGGTATTGCTGTACCCACTATCAAAAAGTCTCGCAAATTAAGATGGCATAGTCCACAGGTAAAAGCTCTATTCAAAGCGGGCCCGACTACTCGTAGACAGCAACAAGCCATTGAAACGGCTTTAAACAGTGCTGATATTACTGTTATTATCGGACCGCCCGGTACAGGAAAGACACAAGTCATCGCCGCTATTCAACAGCGAATCGTAGAAGAAAAAGCAAAGGATAACACGCCTGTTCAACGTTCCATCCTGTTAACGAGCTATCAACATGATGCAGTTGATAATGCCAACAGCCGAACACAGGTATTAGGCTTACCTGGTCTACGTGTTGGTAGCAAGTATCAAGACAACATAGGACAAAAAGACGTTAATCTGCCCATCCAAAAATGGCGTAACTCTACACAGGATGTTTTAACTCAAGAAATAGACGATTGTTATGCATTAACGTTACTCGATTCATTAAAGCATGCAACCCTAAACTTGCGTTTGGGTGCTAGAGATATAAAAGAGCGCAGTAAAATAGAGATCAACCGAATCTTGACAGACTTTAATACGTATTATCATATTGTACCGTCTCATGATTGGCGCTTATGGTGGGAAGGCTTTACGTTAGAGCAGTCTTACTTTTCTCCTTCATTATTACAAAACTGTATACCTAATATTTGGGCACTTCGAACCTCTGCTTCAAGTTTTGCCGATGATGGAATCCAACGTTGCGCGGAGTTAAGCGCCTACTTAACATTATTACAAAATGATAATCCAGACACTCAGCTCATATCAGAAGATAAACTTCAAATATTAGATAACTTTGGTCATATGCAAATCCCCCCTCCTTCAGACGCTGATCTAATACCATTACAGCAACTGAAAGATACTTTATTAGATAAGAGCTTACCTGACTTTAGACCATTGAATATACAAAGCATACTAACTGCTAGTGATTGCGATAGGTTAGATGAACTTGATACTCAAATGACTAAAAAAATTAGCGATTCGCATACATTAGGGTATCTTTTGGCTTTAAAGCAATTTCGTGAAACAGTCGCTACTGATGATAACAAAGTAGACGAAACAATCGCCCACTATACCTCTGTCTATGCGGCCACTTGTCAAAAATCAGCCAGCCAAGACATGAGACGCTTAACTCAACTTAGCCAAGATTCCAACATTAACTTTGAAAATGTCATTGTGGATGAGGCTGCACGTGCCACACCATTAGATCTTATGATACCAATGGCTATGGCAAATAGACGGATTGTATTGGTAGGAGATCATAGACAACTGCCGCATATGCTTGATGATGCCGTGGAAACCCAAATGGTAGAAGAAGATGACTGGGACAGCTTGCAAAGCGAAATGCTACGCGACAGCTTATTTCAAAGAATGGTAAAGAACTTAACCCAGCTAGAGAAAGAGGACGGGCAACCAAAACGAGTAGTAATGCTTGATGAGCAATTCCGTATGCATCCAGTGCTTGGAGATTTTATTAGCAAAAATTTTTACGAAAATCATGGGCTATCTAAGCTTAAGTCAGGTAGACCCACTACTGACTTTATTCATGACATATCTGGATACGAAGGCATGGTATGTCACTGGCAACATATTGAAGGTACTCAAAAAGGTAATAAGAGAAGAAATATGAATGAAGCTATTTGGATTTCCCAAGAGACAAAACGCATTCTAGATGAAAATCCAGAAATAAGTGTCGGTGTGATCACCTTTTATGGAGATCAAAGAAGCGCTCTAATGCAAGAAATGCAAAAGCTTGATTTGATTCTAAACAACGAAGTACATCCTGACTATCAACAACTGACTAAAGGCAGTCATATAGGTGATGAGCGTTTGCGAGTGGGTACAGTAGATTCATTTCAAGGTAAAGAGTTTGATGTGGTGTTATTGTCACTTGTACGCACGCTACCTAATGACTTAAAAACCGTAACAAAAAATAGGGGCTATGAGATGACTGAACCTCAACTCAATTCGCTCTATGGCTTTTTGCGTGTAGATAATCGCCTTAACGTGGCTTTTAGTCGACAAAGAAGTTTGATTATTATCGCAGGTGACTTAATGTTAGCTGAGCATCCATTAACAGAACAACACATTCCATCTTTAACAGCTATGAGCCAACTATGTCGAGGTGATTATGGACAAATTTTCTGATAATTACCTATCTTTCTATAGCAATAGCGATATGAAGGATCTAAATACCAATGATAGACATAACATGGCATTTCTTCCAGTCTGGCTGTGGGAAGTAATAACCCCCATCGCGGACAAAGAAGATAACTTCAACTTTTTTCAACGTACCATTCTTGAGCTGTTAAAGTATAACAAGCGTGATCGCATGCAAATGAGTCAATGGCTAAATATTGATGCTGAACTTGTTGATATTATCATAAATGAACTTTTTAATCGTGGTTACGTGAATAGTGACAAGGGCATTATAAATCTTACACCATTGGGCTGGCAGGCACTAGATAAAACAGCTACGCCCTCTTATAAGACACAACTGGGTTATATTATTCAAGATGCTATTGACGGTCATCTTTGGCCTCGTGTTGTCGCACATAAGCTAAATTACTTAGATGTTGTTAAGAACGACCATAGCGTTACTATCAAAGCGGATCGAAACACAGGACAAAACATTGAACCTTTTATCGTAAATACCTCTCAAAAATATCGTTTTACCAAACCAACTAAGAATGAGTTTAGGCAAGCACTTGAACTATATAAAAGAGCCGTAGCCAGTGGTAGATTACGTAACCGTAGTAATGACTCAAAAAAAACTGCCACTTCTAATATCAATCTTGGTAACTTTGATATTGCCAGCAAGCAACCCACACCATACTTTATCCTTACTCATCTACAGCACAGTATAGATACAAAGCATTTCTCTCAGCTTCAAGACCCATTACATATTACTCAATCTGATGACTGGATTATCCACTTACATGACAGCATAGCACAGGGTAACAAACCCTTTGCAAGTAAAGTTAAACGATTTATGGGGCTTGATCAGTCTGACAAACAAAGCATTGAAGAGTTTGAGGCGCATTTACAAGAAGAAATGCGTTTTGAAATATTATCGTCATATCCAAATGTTAATGAGATTGATAATCTCGATATGCATCTCGCTAAACTATTGCGCAGACAAAAATATCTCGAAGAACATAACTATAGCGCAGATATCGATGACTTATTATTGCAATCTCAAAAGTCATTAGAAGCTTGCTTTAAACATGTTTTGACCACTTACCCACATCAACATAATAAGATACTGCCCTACTCCTCAGATAAAAAATTCTTATTGCAAGCCCTAATTTTACGAGCAAATAATAGAGCTCTAGATGAGAGTCTAGAACCTTTTTCTACTTGTAATGTTAGAGCGGTACAGTCAGCTATAGGTTTTTCAACGGGTAAATACCCCACTATCTATAGCTCTTTAAAACCTATTATAACGGCAAATATTCTAGCAATTGCTGATTACTCTAATCACCCATTGCTACTTACCGATGATTTAGATGCTGACTTGCTATTTTTAAGTCAAATATGTGATTACCGTAATGAAAGCTCGCATGACGGGCCAAAGACTGATATTACCCAAAGTACAGCGCTCGATCTGGCAAAATTTACAACTCAATGGGTTCAAAATTACTTAAACCAATTAACTGATAAGGCATAGCACTATGGCAAGAAAGAACAGAAAAAATAACCATGTAAAGTCTGAAATTCCTAGCCCTAGTGCAAATAAAGAGGTTACAAAAATATCAGAGCTTCTAAAAAGTGTTACAGGTTCGATTGTCAATAAAGAACAAGAAATGTTATTGGAAAAGGATAATGAGCTTAGAGAGAAGATGCTAGCTGACCTAGAGTCTTATACTGAAGCTGAACAGCAATACAAGCAAGACTCGGCTGAATACCAAAGTAAAAGCATTCTTCTAAATGAAGAGCTTGAAGCTCTAGAACAACAAAAGAGCGATCTATACCGTCAAAAGACCAAACTTGACGAAGACAATGCATCAATAGCTCAACGGCAAACAGAGATTGACAACGCACGTCAGCAGTTACTAGAAGAAAAGAAAAGTTTAAAAACAGAACAGCTTGAGCTTCGAAAGCAGTTATCTGTTTTAGAAGAGCAACAAATTAATGCTGAATTAGGTTTTGCAAGTCAAAAACAAGAAGCGCTACAAGTCAAAAATAAAGAGCTAAGTGAACTACAGAAAACATCTCTAGCTCAAATAGAACAACGATTAAAAGATATTTATGATAAAGATAACCAGCTTAGAGAGCGTGAACAACAAATATCATTGATAGAAGAAGAGTTGACCCTTAGAGCCAATAATTTAGAGCAGGATTTACTAAAAGAATTACACGCTAGAAAAGAAAATGACAACAAAGCCTTACAAAAGCAAAAGTTAGATTTAGTCGAACAGGAGAGCGCACTTAAACTGGCGCAAACTGAATTAGAAGAAACGAAAGCACAGTTAGACATTCAAAACGATGTACTGAAAAGCCATATTCATCGGCAGTTTGAAGCAAAACTAACTCAATTAGCCGCTGAAAATAAAGCGCTTATAGAGAGTAAAAGAAAGGCAATTGACGAGATAGATAGAATGGCACAAGAAAATGCTCAATTTGAGGATTTAAAGCGCCAACTAACCAACGATGGTATCAATAACGTTCAAGAAGAACTAAACCGACTTAGACAGAATAATAGAGAGCTTAAGCATGAACTAAGTGAACGTTATGAAGATGGATTAATAGAAGATAATCAAAGATTAGAAGAAAGATTAGATGACACACTAAGTCAATTAGAAGACTTAAAAGCAAGCTATGCCCAGGCTCAGAGTGAACTTAATAACACTCGACTAAGCGCGCTTGAACGTCAAAACTTGCTACAAGAAAAACGAATATTAGAAGAACATAAAAGAGTGCTGAATATTAGTATTGAACAATTAAAAAGTCAGATTGATGACTTAGAAGATGCTCAAAAAGGCGCACTACCATTTGCGCTACTTAGTGACATGGATGAAAAATTCAGTAGTCTAGCAAGTGGCTTGCAAGCCGTGCCAAGCTTAGAGGAATTCTCAAACCTTATGCGTGCCCGCATTGCCAATCAAGGTCTTTATTATACTAATAAAGACATACGGCTATTTATTGCTGGACTGTCAATGAGCAAGCTACATATTTTGCAAGGTATCTCTGGTACAGGTAAGACCAGCTTAGCCCGAGCCTTTGCAAAAGCGATTAATAACCCACCCGATAATGATAATGAACTTTATTGCGAGGTGATTCGAGTACAAGCAGGCTGGCGTGATAGAGAAGATTTATTAGGTCACTATAACGCGTTTGAGAAAAAATTCTATGCCAAAGAAGCATTACAAGCTTTATACCGTGCCCAACAACCGCGATTTCAGAACACTCTACAAATAATTTTATTAGATGAAATGAACTTGTCTCAACCTGAACAGTATTTTGCTGACTTTTTGTCTCTATTAGAAACTTCTGATATCGCAAAAATAAACTTATTAGATAGCTCACATCATGATGCACCCTTGCTATTTAAAAATGGTCGGACCTTAGAGATACCTAAAAATGTATGGTTTATAGGCACTGCAAACCACGATGAAACAACCAAAGAGTTTGCTGACAAAACCTATGATAGAGCCCACGTTATGGAAATACACAGAAGTGAGAAACTTACTTTCGATAATACGGTGGACAATACTCAATACTCCTATAGCAGTTTGATAGAACGTTTTGAACAAGCTATTACAAAACATCAGTCAGATGTCGATGATATATTCGAGTTGTTATTAGAGAGCGAATTGCAAAAAAACCTACTTAAAATTAAAGTTAGCTGGGGTAATCGCTTGCAAAACCAAGCTCGTAAGTTTATTCCTGTCTATATGGCTTGCGGTGGCACAATGGCAGAAGCACTTGACCATTTGTTAGCTACTAAAGTATTCCGTATTGGTAAAGTCTGTGGTCGATATGATACACGTTCTGATAAGATTGAGGATATTAACGATAGCTTACTACGGATATGGGAGACCTTAGGTTTATCGGATGTCCCTGAAGAGAGTAGTTATCTTTTAGAGCAGGATATAGAAAGGTTAAGTGGAGTCTAATGTATGCTTGATAGAATTACAGGCGATATCGTCTCATTATCCACATTACCTATAATTACTTCTGTAATTCCACAAAGATATGTGAATACTCGCCCATTTACTTACAATCGACGTTTTGAAGTAGATGCTTATACTATTCTTTTCTGTGATAGTACAGGGCACTTTGTGATAGATGACGCAGATTCTGTACTATGCCTAGATCCAGCGATAACAAGTACAATGAGTCGTTCAATTGAACATATAGCCTTACAATTGGCATTATGGCTAGCAGAGGATGAATTGACTCCTCTACCTAGCCCACTTGTGCCTGAGAAAGTGTTCGAGGACACTGCTAAATTGAACGATTTTGAACAATCTTTGTTCGACGTATTGGAAACAGGTCATTTACATCAAATAGCCTACCAGCCTAGACTTGATATTCGTTACGATGAAGAGTTAATTGATGTTAGCCGAGCGAAGAAGATATCTAATAAAGCTCATCGTTATTTAGCTATGCATTCCGAGACTTGGCAAAGGCGTACTTTAGCAGGCGTGTATCCTAGAAAACTTTTAGCTAAAATTAGTGACGATAACTACTCTATATATGAAAATAAAGTTTTTTCAAGACTACTCGATAGGGTCATGCTATTTTTACAACAACGACTTAGAGAACTAGAGGAACAAATCAATAATATTGATGATGCCCTACAACTTGATAAAGCGCATGAAAGCTATTACAAACTAACCAGCCTTCTTTGTAGTTTATGGGCAAGCAATCTCAGTGATGAAAAATCCGCCGAAAAACGCAAAGAGCTAATGACAATTAGTGAAAAAAACTTAGCATTGCAAGATAACATAACTAGATTACAAAGTTTTGGACTCTATCTCAAAATCCCTCAAGCCCATAAGAATATTTCAAACCAGTTGCACAAGACAAATATCTTGATGCATGACCAACACTATAGACATGTGGGTATTTTATGGACAAAACTCAATAAACAGTCTCAAGAAGTGAAAGATTTAATTAAAGCGTTGGAAAAAAAGCGCCAGTTCCAAGAAGAGTACAATCAATATGCTTTGTTAATTTTATTAAGGGCACTCGAAGAGTTGAATTTTAATACTATTAAAAAAACTACTGGTAGTATACTTCTAGCAAACGATGAACTTAACTGGCAAGTAACTGTTGAAGTCGATCAACAAACACATAACTGGCGTTTGACTCATACATATTCGAAAAACCTATTAAATATTATTTCCATCGCCAATCAAATTGATGATACCTTAAATCATGATATAAAAAGTAATCCCCATCTGATCGTTATTCATCTTTTAGAGTCAAAGATTGACCTATCAGAGAATAAGCCTGTCACAAACAATGCGATACTAGCTAATCCACTTAATTTTATGGCTACCGAGCGCCTTATTACTCGACTGCTAGAATGGCTATACGTTGACATATTAACAGGATATGCCAGTGACCTACCATTTAATAAAATCTCCAGTCGTGCTCTACAAAGTCTAGCAGAGACTAATAGTATCTATAAGAACGCCAGTAGCTATCAATTAATAAATGAGTTATCTATTAATAGTAAAAAAGAAATTGAAAGCTACTTGCGTCATACAGATAAAGCGAGTCTGCTAGAAAAAAATCAAGAAGTAGCAGTTTTGAAGCACTGCCCTTTATGTCATCAACTATCCACATTTGAACCAAGAGCAACCAATCGTACCTTTATCGCGCAATGCTTAAACTCGCAATGTGGTGTAACCTATCAGCTAACCTCAGATGCTGATAAGAACCGATATTTTAAATTGAATGCTAAAGGTGAATATAAGGAAGCTGGTCGTTGGAATATTAAATTCTCACTAGAGTAGGCAATATTTTACTCACTACTTACCACTATGGGATAAGAATATATACATGACTTCTTAGTATTTTACTTCGCCACATATTATCTGAATGATCTTAAGGTAAGGTAGCGTTAGCATAATTTATATTCTTCGATTAGTATATTACTTATATCTAACAATAAAT
>NZ_CAJHBP010000033.1:0-28309 GCF_904846665.1 Psychrobacter sp. Pi2-51 | reverse complement strand
TAACACCATTAGAAACAGAGAGACGCTATTTTAACAAAAACCTCTTATCAGGTGTCCTAAATTAGTTGACCACTACAGTAATATACGATTCATAACTATCTCCTAAAAGGATTTCATTTAACTATCATAACCTCTAGGTCTCACCGAAGTATTCCTATATTGTTATATATATATGTACAGCACGTCCAATTATTTTTCAAAAAAAAGTCTACTACCTTATGGTAATAGACTTTTTTTAATTTATCAGTCAATGATTATAAGCAGACTACAATAGTCTATGCTGCTTTATCGCTACTTTTATTTTCACCAGCACGACCTTCACTGGCTTGCATAATCTTGGTCAAGATTTCCTTGATACCAGACGCTGGCATATAAGTCGGAACTGCATAAGTATCGCTGACTTCTTTTGCAGCGGCTTTAGCAATACTGTCAAAATCACTAGTTTTCATGCCTTTAACCGTTGGATCAATGTTTAAACTTTTGATCAACTCTCGTACTTGGGCAATTAAGTTATCTGCTATCGCACCGTTGCCACTGCTGGCTTGACCATGTTTGACCATGCCTGTCTTCTTTGCCAATGCTGCCAGTCGTTTTTCACTCGCTTTACGATTTAGATCCAGCACATAAGGCAAAACGATGGCATTCGCGCGACCATGAGGAATACTATAATATGCCCCTAATTGGTGAGCAATAGCATGAACATAACCTAGGCCTGCTTTGTTAAAGGCAATACCACCGTAGTGAGCGGCGATACCCATCTCTTCTCGTGCTTTTAGATCGCCGCCATCTTTATAGGCCAGCGGTAGATAGTGCATGACTGATTTGACAGCTGAGGCCGCATAGTAATCAGTTTCTACACTTGCATTTACGCTCATCCATGCTTCGAGCGCGTGTGTCAACACATCGATACCAGTATCCGCTGTGATGTGCGCGGGCATACCTTTCATAATAACCGGGTCTATAGCTGCAGCTAATGGCACCATTCTTGGGTCGATAGACAAGGCTTTTTGATGGGTTTTATCGTCTGATACCACTGCACCAAGCGTTGCCTCTGAGCCTGTACCTGCGGTAGTAGGAATGCAATACAATGGCATAGAGGGTTTTCTTGCTTTGAGAATACCGATAAGTTGTCTAGGTTTACAGTTATTACCTTGCGACATTGCAATCATCTTAGCCGCGTCAATGACTGAACCGCCACCGATGGCCAGTATCGAGTCACACTTAGCGTCAACTGATTTGCGTAGTCCTTCTTCGACGACCTTAAAAGTAGGGTCTGGCGTGATACCATCATAGAGCTGGTAGCTGATGCTTTTACTATCTAAATAATCGGTGACTTTGGCAGGTATACCAAGCTTATTTAACACTGCATCAGTGACGATAAATACATTGGTACTGCCT
This sequence comes from Psychrobacter sp. Pi2-51, assembly GCF_904846665.1. Classification (NCBI taxonomy): domain Bacteria; kingdom Pseudomonadati; phylum Pseudomonadota; class Gammaproteobacteria; order Moraxellales; family Moraxellaceae; genus Psychrobacter; species Psychrobacter sp. Pi2-51. Next base: position 26,911 of record NZ_CAJHBP010000033.1, on the reverse strand, counting down.
TCGTTAATGAGCATATCACATATCTCATCACAGGCAGTCTCACCAACGAATAGCATTGGTCTTCTTATCGGTATCACATAAGAAAAGGCCTTTAGCACTTTGGCACGCGTTTTGGCAACCGCCAAGTAACCAGCGTGCTGTAATGGATTGTTATTTACTAATTTAGAAAGACTGCTTTGCTTTTTACTGGGCATAAAAAATCCTTTTTTAATAATGCTCTAATGGCAATGATGACCATTTTGACCCGCTAATAATAAGCGATGCCAAAATAGGTAAATATATGGGTCACGAAAATATATCGATAGAGCAAACGAGTGTCTAAACTTATTGTACCACTGCATTTTTTAGGATGTCGCTATTATTATGAACTGGTATGTTCTGATTTTTGAGCCGTTTTTAGTTCCTGTTAAGTGGTACTCGCTTTTAATAACTGCTGAGCATATGGATGCTGTGGGTCATTAAATATATTTTCGGTGTGACCATACTCCACGCATGTGCCTTCTTTTAATACCATAATGTGCTGACACAGTGCACGTACTACTTTTAAATCATGACTGATAAAAACATAGCTGATTTGCAGCTTCTCTTGGATTTCACGTAGCAAGCTGACCACTGTTACCTGCGTGGTACTGTCCAGCGCCGAAGTAGGCTCATCTAATATGAGCAGGCTCGGCTTCATAATCAATGCGCGCGCCAATGCCACGCGTTGACGTTGTCCACCTGACAGCTCATGCGGATAACGCTGTACAAAATCCGCCGGCAAATGCACAGTAGCCAGACTCTCCATGACCGCCTGCTGGCGCGCGACCTTGTCCACGCCTTGTACCAATAGCCCTTCTTCAATAATTTGCATAACTGTCATGCGCGGATTGATACTGGCAAATGGGTCTTGAAACACCATCTGAATCTGTGAGCGGAACTTACGCAGCTCGCTCTTGGACAATGCTGAGAGGTCTTGCCCATTGACGACTATCTGCCCATTCACACGTGCTTGGTTGCTCAGTAATTGACTGAGTGCGAGTGCGATGGTGGTTTTTCCAGAGCCAGACTCACCGACGATGCCCAACGCCTGTCCTTTTTGTAACGTCATATCGACATTTTTTACCGCATCAAACCAGCGTTTTGTACCACCGAATAGGCTTTTTTCAATCGGGAACTGTACTTTTAGATTATTCACTTCTAGTACGCTTGATTGCTTATCTGCATTATCATCGACTAAAGTTAAGGCTTGACCAAAGTCTTGCTGAATAAGCGTACGGGTATAGTCGGCTTTAGGCTGACTAAATACCGCTGATGTTTGCCCCTGTTCAATCGTTTTTCCTTGGCGCATGACGACGACTTCATCACTGTAACGCCTGACTAAATTAAGATCATGACTGATTAATATCATCGCCATATTATGCTGGCGCTTAAGATCATCTAATAGTGCCAAAATCTCGTGCTGCAAAGTGACATCAAGCGCAGTAGTCGGCTCATCGGCAATTAAGATATCAGGCTGCTGAGCTAATGCCATGGCAATCATTACTCGCTGACGCTGACCACCTGATAGCTCATGTGGATAACGGTTCAACTTGTCAGCAGGATCCGTAATATTGACATCATCTAGCAAAGCGATACTGGTTGCTCGCCATTGCTTTTTTGGCACGCCGCTTAGACGCAGTGATTCGGCGATTTGTTTGGCGACCGTATGTAATGGATTCAATGCGGTCATCGGTTCTTGAAACACCATGCCAATACGCTGCCCACGAATAGGTCGTAGTGCAGCATTACGCCCTTTGTCATTGGCTATCGGTAATGTAGACATGCCTGCTGTGCCTGCCAGCTGAACCGCACCCGTGATAGTTAAACTATCTGGTAGTAGACCTAATAGCGCAAGACTGGCAATCGATTTGCCAGATCCTGACTCACCAACGATGGCCAAGGTTTGCCCTTGCCGCAGCTCATAAGATAACTCGTCGACCAGTTGGACGCCTGTAGCCGTCCTGATACTTAGCTTATCTACTGTCAACATGAGCTTACTTTGTACACGGTCGAGCTTTTCATTCGACGTGCTATTTTTTTTATTAATCATGGTCATATCAAGAGCGCCTCGGATCAAACGCATCACGCAGCGCTTCGCCTACAAAGATGAGCAATGACAAGATAAAGGTCAAACTAAAGAAGCCTGACAAAGCCAGCCAAGGCGCATCGAGGTTGTTTTTCCCTTGCACCATCAGCTCACCTAGAGACGGCGAACCGGGCGGTAATCCATATCCCAAAAAGTCCAGCGCGGTCAGAGCAATAATATTGGCCGTTAAGATAAACGGTAGTTGCGACAAGCTTGACGCTAAGGCATTGGGCAAGATATGTCTTAGCATAATCTGACTGTCCGACACCCCAAGATTGCGCGCGGCTCGCACATAGTCAAAGTTGCGGGCGCGCAAGAACTCTGCCCGCACCAAACCAACCAGACCCATCCAGCCAAATAACAGCATTAACCCAAATAACATCGTAATACTGGGGCTGAATAAGCTAACCAAAATAATAATCATAAACAGTTGAGGCATACCGCCCCACACTTCCATGAAGCGCTGCCCTGCTAGATCCACCCAGCCACCATAATAGCCTTGTATTGCACCGACGATAATACCAATTAATGCGCCCGCGAGCGTCAGTGCCAGACCAAACAATAACGATACCCGCATACCATAAAGTATCCGCGCCAGCACATCACGCCCCATGTCATCAGTGCCAAGCCAATTCTGAGCGTTTGGTGCTGCTGGATAAGGCAGACCCAACTCAACATTCGGCGTCTGATCGGCAAACGGAATAAGCGGCATAATATAAAAGCCCTGCTCATCAATCAGCGTTTGCACCGCAGGATCTTTGTAATTGGTTTCGGTCTCGAACACACCGCCAAACGTCGTTTCAGGATAGGCTTTTAATACAGGAAAGTAATAGTCGCCTTGATATTGCACTAGCAGCGGCTTGTCATTGGCAATGACATTGGCCGCCATACAAATGACAAATATCACCGCAAAAACAAACAGTGATATCACCCCAAGCCTATTTTGACGAAAGCGGTTTAGGCGTGCCTGCCAGATAGGGTTCAGCCGACGTTTTTTTGGCATAGAGACAGGAGATGCAGATGAAGGCGTTGAAGGTAATGGATGACTTGACATTAGCGCCCCTCAAAATCAATACGAGGATCGATTAAGTGATAACTCAAATCACTGATTAACTGCAATAGCAGTCCCACTAACGTGAAGATAAATAGCGTGCCGAATATCACTGGATAATCGCGCTGTTGAATGGCTTCGAAACCTAACAGTCCCAAACCATCAAGCTTAAAGATAATCTCGATCAAAAAGTTACCCGCAAAGAAAATCCCAACGATAGCAGCTGGAATACCGGCGATGATAATTAACATGGCATTGCGAAACACATGCCCATACAACACTTGCCGCTCTCCTAAACCTTTGGCACGAGCGGTGAGCACGTATTGCTTGCCCAACTCTTCTAAAAAACTGAATTTGGTTAGATAGGTCAAGCCAGCAAACCCACCAACCGTACTTGCCAACAGTGGTAATGCCAAGTGCCAAAAGTAATCTTTCACTTTACCAAGGGTGCTTAATTGGTCAAAGTTTTCGGACGTTAGCCCCTGTAGCGGAAAAATATTCCAGTAGCTCCCACCAGCAAAGAACACCAGCAGTATGACGGCAAATACAAAGACGGGTATCGCATGTCCGATAGCAAGCAGCATGGCAGTGACTTTATCAATCCCCGAGCCATGATGCATGGCTTTATAGACTCCAAGCGGAATGGCTATCATATAAATCAGCAGCGTGCTCCAAAGCCCAAGCGAGATTGAGACTGGTAGCTTTTCTATGATGAGATCAGTCACCGATTGGCCTTTAAAAAACGACTCACCAAAATCCAGTTGGGCATAGTTTTTTAGCATAAGCCAAAATCGCTCGGGGGCAGATTTATCAAAGCCATATTGGGCATTGATCGCAGCAACCATCTCCTCAGAGAGACCACGCGTCCCTTGATAAGTGCTGTCATTACCACCTGCACTGCCCGCGCCAATATTACCACCGAGCGCATTGTCTTTTGCACCTTGCTCGATAAGCGCCAATTGCTGCTCAACAGGCCCTCCAGGTGCCGCTTGCACAATCACAAAATTCGCCAGCAATATCAAAAATAGCGTCGGTAATATCAACAGTAATCTTTTTAAGATATAACGACCCATAATGGCAGCTTCCTAAAATAAACAAATATCGGAACAGAAAAATGAGCAGCTAACACTTAGTTAAAAAGCAATGATCTAAAAAACAGCTATCAAAGATGCATGAGGCTTTAAAAGTTGTTTTTCAGCTCACGTAGCGCCGCAAATACCGTCAAAGACTTGTCATCATCGATAGTCACTTTAGATTTAACTCCTGCTATCACGCTCGGTTCTTGTGTGCGTAAAAATACATTTATTGCACGCTCATGCTCTAGGGTCACTGGTAATGTCGGCACACCTTGTACGGTTTGCGCCTCTGCTTGCGCCAATGCTTGCTGCATCGCTTCGTTGTCAGGCTCAATAGATAGCCCAAAACGTAGATTGCTGGCTGTGTACTCGTGCGCAGGATATAGCAATGTCTCGGCAGGCAGTTCATTTAAACGTTTAAAGCTATCATGCAACTGCTCAATCGTACCAGTAAAAACACGCCCACAACCGCCACTGAATAAAGTATCCCCACAGAAGCAATGTTTTTGCCCATCGATATCCAAGATATAAGCCATATGGCTGGCGGTATGTCCTGATATATCCCAAACTTGTGCAGAGCAGCCCCACGCACTGACTGTACTACCGTCTTTTATCGTTTGATCTTCATCAACTGTATGTTCACTATGTGCGACTAAATGCGTCATCGGGTAGGATTCTTGCAACTCTGCGACGCCCCCAGTATGATCGTGGTGATGATGAGTCGTCCAAATCGAGGTAAGTTCTAACTGGTTGTCTTCTAGATAGCCAACGACAGGTTCAGCTTGACCGGGATCAATGACAATCGCTTGCTTATTGTTTTCATTGATTAATGTCCAAATATAGTTGTCGCTAAATGCTTTAATTGGGTGAATACGGATACTCATATTAAGTCCTTACAGATGATTGTCTTTATTGCAAATATCTTTTATTCATTCTTTTAACATCAAATAAAACTTCAAGATTAAGCGTCATATCATTTATTGTTTTAAATACTGATTGACGCGTGCTTCTGCTTCTTTATCAACCCACCAGTAGTCAATACCGACGGCATTGGTTGGCAGTTTTTTAGTATGACGATATTGATCCCAATAGGCGACATTGGTGCCAGATTTACCATATAGCGGCACTAAATAATGCCCTACGCGTAGCAAACGATCAAGTACCTGAGTATACAACACAATCTCTTCACGATTTTCAGCGCCGCCCAGCGCTGCTACCACTTCGTCGATAGCGGCGTTTTTTATACCAATCGTATTATGATTGCCAGGCTCATCGGCAGCAGCGCTGCCCCAAAATGCTGCTTGCTCAGCACCAGGAGACAGACTTTGGGCAAATACATCGACAACCATATCATAATCGAAACGTCGCATACGCTCATAATATTGTGGCCCATCGACTTGGCGCAAAGTCGCATCAAATCCCAGACGTTTTAGATTACGAATATAAGGCAGCAATACACGGCCCATGGTCTCGCCTGTCATCAAAATCTCAATCTGAGCAAGCGATCCATTAGGTTGATACAGTTTCATATCGTTATAATAAAACCCAGCATCTAACAAAAGTTGCCGCGCTTTTAGTAACCCTTCACGGTTAAAGCCGTTACCATCACTGGTGAGCAGCTGCCATTCTGCTAATACGGCTTTACGTTGAATCGGCTCAAGCTTAGACAATAAAGGCGTTAATACCTGCATTTCTTGACTAGACGGCGTACCCGTTGCCGCCAGCTCTGAGCCATGAAAAAAGCTCTGCAAGCGCTCATACTGCCCATGAAATAAGGTTTTATTCATCCATTCAAAGTCATAAGCGGCGGTCAGTGCTTGACGAACTCTAATGTCCTGAAAGATTGGGCGGCGCATATTCATGACCAAGGCTTGCATCGGTACTGGGTTTTGACTGGTGATCGTTTCTTTATTAATGAGACCCGCTTTTACTGCTGGAAAATTATAACCCGTTGCCCAATTAGAGGCTTTGTTCTCAGGGCGGAAGCGATATTGACCAGACTTGAAACCTTCAAAAGCAATCTCATCGCTTTGATAGTAGACAAACTTAATCATATCAAAGTTATAACGACCACGGTTGACCATCAGATCACGTCCCCAATAATTGGGATCACGTACATAGCTCACCGAACGCCCTGCATCGACCCGACCTAGCTTATAAGGCCCACTACCCATCAATGGCGTTAAGCTTATCTTTTCAAAATCAGCATCGATAGAGGATTTGGCAAAGATAGGAAACTGTCCAACCGTCAGTAAGATTTCTTTGTTTTCAGTAGAAGCAAAGACAAATTTGACTTGCTGATCATCAATGACTTGAATGTCTTTGATATCACTTAGATAACTGCGAATGTACATCGGGCCTTTATTCAATATCGCCTCATAAGTCGCTTTGACATCGCGACTGGTCACTGGCGATCCATCCCAAAAACGGGCAGCAGGATTGAGATGATATACAATCCAACTGGTGTCATCAGGATCATACGTTACCTTGCTTGCCAACTGCGGATACATCGTAAAAGCTTCATTTAGTGAGCCTGTCATCAAAGTATCATAAAGGTAATCGGTACCAATCATCGCCACGCCCGTGGTCATCCATTTATTGGCAGCATTAAAGGTGCCACGCGCATCGAGCGAGAGCGTACCCCCTGTCGGCGCGTTTGGATTGGCATAAGGCATATAAGGCGCGTTGACATATTCAGCAGTGCTGTTATGTGCAAGCGCAGTAATGGTAATTGGTGTCGCCATACTGGCTGGTATCCAACTCGCCATTGCCACTAATAAGACAGTTTTTAGCATGGTATTTTTTATCATAATGAAGTTATAACAAACCCCTCTGCTAAACCAAATGGATGTATAGAGAATTTACCTAATGACTGAAAACTCATCGCAGCTTAAATAAGAAGCAAACAAAAATATAAGCTATCATAACAGCTGAAAATTTTATCATAACAAACTTAGGTTTTTTAACCTAATAGTTTGCAGTGTTAGGTATAGCGCATCATCTGCCCTAAAACAATAATAATTCTCATAAAAAAAGACGCAGCTCATAAAGTTGCGTCTTTTTCCTCAAACCCGTACTGACTTAGGCGTGTTTTTTTTCAAATTCAATCATAAAGTCGACCAATTTCCGTACCCACTCAAGCGGTACAGCATTGTAGATACTGGCACGCATGCCGCCGACATCACGATGACCTTTTAGATGCAGTAAGCCTGCTTTTTCTGACTCTTCTAAGAATACTTTATCAAGGCTACTGTCTGCTAAAGTAAATGGCACATTCATGATAGAGCGATACTTAGGCGCAACTGGGTTGTTATAAAAACTGCTGTCATCAATCGTTTTGTAGAGCAAGTCTGCTTTTTGCTGATTAATTTTGCCGATAGCAGCAACGCCACCCTGCTCTTCTAACCACTCAAACACCAATCCCGCCAAGTACCAAGAGTACGTCGCTGGTGTGTTTGACATAGACTCTTTGTCAGCTTGATGCTCATAGTTCATTAGCAGCGGACACCACTCACTTGCCTGCCCTAATAAATCCTCACGGATAATCACAATAACAAGTCCCGCTGGACCGATATTTTTTTGTGCACCCGCGTAAATCATCCCAAATTTTGAGACGTCAATTGGCTGTGACAAAATGCAAGAAGACATATCAACGATAATTGGTGCAGCAACGGTTGGTGGCGCAAATATCTGCAAGCCATGAATCGTTTCATTGGCGCAGTAATGGAAGTAAGCTGCATCTTCACTCAGATTCCAATCGCTTTGATCAGGTACATCGGTAAAGTTGCTTTCTTTGCCTGTTGCAACCACATTAGTCTCGCCAAGACCTAGTTTGGCATAGCGCGCTGCTTCTTTGACTGCTTTACCTGACCAAGCACCTGTCGTTAGATAATCTGCGCGCCCACCGTTTAATAGGTTTAATGGAATCGCTGAAAACTGTAAGCTAGCGCCGCCTTGTAAAAATAGCACCTTATAATTATCTGGAATGTCCATCAACGAACGCAATTTAGACTCAGCTTTTTCAGTAATCGCCAGATACTCTTTACTGCGATGACTTACTTCCATGACCGACAGTCCACGTCCCTGCCAATCCAGCAACTCTTCTTGAGCGCGTGATAATACGGCAGTTGGTATCGTAGCAGGTCCCGCTGAAAAATTAGGTACACGGTTAGGAGCAGCTTGGGTAGTCATAATCATTATCCTAAATATGATGAAATCATCGTTGTTTGTTGGAGCGTAAAAGTTACCTATCAAAATTATTTTAAAAGTGATTTTAGTTGTTTTTATTTGCTAATGGTTATTTTATTTATACAAATAATTTACCGGCATACCAATAGGCAATTGGCAATTGGACAGATAGCTTAAGCAGACAATTTCTCCCAAAGCTGACGCTTTAAGCTGCTATCAGCAAGCATTTCCTCTAACGTGGGCACAGTCGTAAAGTGAGGATGCTCAAGCCCTTCAGGCAACGCGGTTAATGCTGCCACTTTTATCTCCTCGCTACGACCAATCTTAAAGACATATCCAGCAAGACTGGCATTGGCAAGCTCAGCAGTATCCATACCTTCACAGATAGGAAAAGAGGTGGTCTCACAAGTGATTGATAGCGATTGAGTGATATTTTTCCATAGCTTTTGACTGTCATTATTAAGTGCTTGAATATCAACCAAAATCACCCAATCGCCATAGCGACCACCTTGCAAATCAAATGGTGTGACTTTTTTAAAGCTATCATCACTATTTATATGAGCAAGTGGACTCTGTCCGATAGCGGCAGTAGTTTGCTGAGTTATCTCGTTTACGAGAGACTTAACAGGTACGTCACCTATAGTTTTGACACTAGTATCAAAACTATAGGTGACGGGGCTTTGTGCGTCGGGTTGTGCTAATCCTATATCATTAGCATCATGATAATAGTGACTAATAGGCTCATCATTGACGACCGCTGATACAGAATCAGCAAACGCTATGTTCGACATATCAACGTTCGCAGCAGCATTACCTTGCTGTTCTATACTTGGTTGTTCGATGTTTATATCAGACGACACAGCCTGAGTGCTAGTATTATCTGTAGGGTCAGGAATAATAGGCGCAGAGATATCTGCCATATTTATAGTGGCTGAGCTTGGCTGTACCCATTGATTGATACCCATCATTGCTAAAATTTGACGCTGCTGCATACGATATTGCAATACAATTAGCGGGTCTTGGATATCACTCATTCGACTCTACTATCCTACTTATCTTAAATGGGTTTACAGATTTTTAATGCTAAAAATAACGTTAAAAAAGCGTTTCAAACATCTCGCTCTTTGTCAGCCGAATAGGCATAGCGCTTCAATCAATTCAATTTATTAGAAAAGCTGCCGAACGCCTAGCCAATGCTCTGCTAGTAGCATCAAGCAATCGTGCTCATCTTGACTGACTATCGTATCGTGTAACATCACCGTATGCAATGTACTCAGCCATTGCCGATATTCATTATAATCTATTTGACTGCTATCCTGTTGCTTCTCTCGATAATTATCCTCAATCTGAATATCTGTGATGGACACCCTAGAGGTAGATTTTTGAAAGCTAGGTACAGCATCAATGATGGCCAGTAGCTGGACGCTATTCAAACCTTGTGCCGTCAATAATAGCCATTGCAAATTTGCATCACTGACTTCGGTCAAAGTAATGTCAATCAAGCGCGCATGTCGTCTCAAATCCACAATATAGTGGGCAACACTGTCATTATTATAACCAAATAGCGAGCTATCTAGCCTCGATATCATTTGACCTTTGACATCTTTCGATAAGCGATAAGCCAATAAAGTAAGCATCGTTGTATCAGAAGCCCTAAGACCATCAAACACCTGACCTGATGGATCAAGCTGAGCAACGATACTGTCCATGCCAGCCTGCAATGCTTGCTGCCATGTAGTCTGTCTATCTGTACTTTTATCATTTAAAACTTTAGACAATATCGGCAACAGTTTCTGTAAATGCAGCGCCTGCCATAGCGATAAAATCGATGGTACTTGAGACACTGCATTCTCTGAGTGAGTGAATCCTGACTTAGCTGTATCAGCAGAACCATCATCATTGACGATACTATCAGCAAAATTTTGGCTTAAATCAACCGTTAAGCAGCCCCGAAATAACTCAAATATGCCCTGCTGATAGCGCAACAACATCGTACGGCACTTTTTTTGCTGGATATAATGCTGGTAACTTTGATTGCTATGGCTGCTCTCATGCTTCAGACGTAGCTCTGCAATCACGCTTTCTGATAGGTCGTGCTGACTCAAGTTCTTTATGGCAGTCGTGATTAGAGCGCTGTCCAATCGTCGATCAACACTCGCCACGGTTTCTATCAATTTATGGTCGATGGCATGCGGTAGAATTTGCGATTGGCAATTATTATCGGCTTTGTTAGTAGAAATCTCGTACCAAATGTCAACCAAGTCATAAGTACTTGTCGTTGCTAGAGCTTGACCCTGATGACAAAGCATCACAGCTTCGATCAATGCTTGTGCGCCTAAAGGATGATGACTGTGATCAAGAATGTACTGTGGCAATGAGACTTTTTCAATATCATCAATGCTAATGAGCACTGCCGATGGCAAATCGCTATCAGGTTTTGCCTGCCAAGGTTTTAATAGTTGATGAGTGCCAGTATCTTGCGGCTTTACCTGTAACCGTCCATCAATGACTAGATCTTCTGCTACAACAAAATCTAGCCCTTTTTCTTCTTCTTTCTCTACTCGACTATCCAAGGCTTGAGTAGAGAGTGGTTCTGCGTAGAGCGATTGTTTGTTAGCATTTTCCTTTTTATTAATGCTTAGGCTATTTTCTTTTACTTTCCCCACATCCCCGAGTCGACGCTGCTCATATATTTCTTTTATTTTTTGCTGATTTATCTGTTTATCTTTAGCGACTTGTACCGAAAATTGATGATACGCATCAGCATTAATAGCACCCATACGCTCAGTCAAGCTTGGATGGGTAGCAAACCATGACACATCGCCCAAATCCGCCCCACTACTGGCAAAGAAAAAATGGCTGAGTCCATTGATATCAGCGATGCCAGATAGACGCGAGCCAAGTGAGTCTTGATGGATGGCTTTTAAGGTTTCTACAATCGCCGGCGAACGTGTCAATTGCACGCTAGTGGCATCAGCAAGCAGCTCACGCTGGCGGTTGAAGCTGTGCTTAATCAACTGAGCGCTTGCCATACTAGAGAAGCTCAAGCCATGTAATAGCAATGTCCAAACACTACGCGGTGCTTGACGATCTATCACAGGTCTATTTTGCACCCATTTCGACTGACGCTTGGCTGAGAGCTGCTTTTGTTGTGGTTGCTGCTGCCAGTAAACGACCCACTCACTATGAGTGGTAAAACTGGCGGTTTGCGCCTCGGTACTGCGTGCAAAATTATCAACTTGTCTCTGTGATAGAGACTGATGGGAAATGATATCAGTATCAAAGGAACGATGATTAGAAATTGGATCACTCCAGTCATATAGTATCTGCAAGCCTGCCAATATCACCATCAGCTGTAGATTAAAGGTGGCATCACCATGCAGTATATGACCATATTCATGACCAATGAGACCATACAACGCCTCATCAGACAACTTATCTAGCGCACCTTGAGTGACGACCAGCACCATATCTTGACTATGACGACCAGCGACGAAGCCATTGATACCTTGCTCATCAGGTAATACATATAAGATCGGTGTACTCAAGCCCGAGGCAATCGCCAACTGCTGGGCAATTTCACAGTAACGACGATAGACTGGTGGAAAGTCACGCTCATCACGCACTGCTATATGGCGTGAACTATAGCGAACTTCCTCCTTAGTTTCGTGTTGATGCGCGACCCCGTGGCTGTGCTCCCATGCTTCTTGACTGTTATCGATGAACAGCCTGACCGCTCCTACTCGCTGAGCAATAGCGCGGCCACCTGCTCTCAGGCGGCGATACTCTAAGAAACTACCACCAATGAAACTACCTAATATCAAGATAATGACCAGAACCAATACCCAGTGATATATACCGCCTGTAAATACAGTTAATAGTAGCCCCATGACAGCCAGCCCTACCGCCATATGAGCAAGTACAATCAGCAAAAAAAGCCCATAAAGGAATAGACTGCGCCGCGTACGTATCCGCTGTTCACCGAAAAAATCCATCAGTTTAAGCTGCCTAGAGTTCGCCAAATTTATCTAAACCTCAGCCCATATTGACAATCGGTGCCTGAGCAATCGCTTCTCTATCTTCGAACACTAAAGGACTGAGTGGACGAAAGCCAAAAGTCGTACTGACGAGGTTATTGGGGAATATTTCGCGGTCGTTATTATAAAACATCACGCTATCATTATAATGCTGACGAGCAAAACCAATGCGATTTTCCGTATTGGTTAACTCATCCATGAGCTCCTTGATCATACTATCGGCTTTTAGCTCAGGATATGCTTCAACGACAGCAGAAAACTGACTCAACGCTTTAGACAACATACCTTCTGCTTTGGCAAATAGCGCCATATGATCAAGCGATTCTGGCTGATGCTTATTAGAGTCTTGTAGCTCTTGAGCATGATTACGCGCACTGATGACGCGAGTAAGTGTTTCTTGTTCATGACTCAAATAACGCTTGGCTGTTTCGACCAAATTAGGAATCAAATCATGACGACGTTTAAGCTGTACATCTATCTGTGCAAAGCCATTCTTTGCTTGGTTACGTGCGCGTACCAGCTTATTAAATATCGTGATGCCAAAGACTACTGCCAACACCACAATAATAATGAATAGCCAAACAAACATCTTCATAATCGAACCCCAGAGTGTCTAGAATGTTAATAAAAGTTAATACATTGTATTTTAACCTATATTAATCAATGAAGCTTTTAAATTGAACAGAAAATTAAGTAGGGTATCGAATAAAATTTTGGACAAAAAAAAGCCCTTTACAATGAAGGGCTTAATACATCATAAAAGCGTCTTTGATACTTCGTCAAAACTAATATCAAATTTTAGGCAAAAAAAAGCGACTCCAAAAGCACATCCTCGGCACACATCATAACTATTACCGTTGCTACCTTCCGGTCCTGGCGGGATTCATAGAACAATGTTGCGAGGCTACCAATGGAGCCACCAGGTGCAAATTATACAAGGATTTTTTAATTTTACAACCCCTATCTTAAAACTGTTTGTTTTAGACGGAAAATGACCCTGTAATTTAAGTCAGCAACTTAGGTCACAAAATTCTCACAGCAACTCACAGAAATTTTGCTATTTTAGTGAATGAAGTTGCACACATATCAATATTTAGAAAATAAGAGGTACAGCTTCTCATATAAAGACCATTAAAATGAACTTAGGAGATAATAATGAAAAATACTTTACTTAATAAAGCAGCACTGGCTTCTGGTACGGTTTGTCTCATGACCGCAATGATGGGTAGTGCCCATGCAGAGCCAACAGGCTATGACCAGCTAACGTTTCAAACAGAAGTAAAAGAAGAGATCCAAAACGATGAAGTAAGAGCCAGCTTGTACAAAAAAGCACAGGCAGCGGATTCTAAAACTCTAGCCACAACGCTCAATACATCCATTAATAACGCTATGAAAATTGCCAAGCGCTACCCTAGCGTCACTGTCAGCACCGGACAGCAGCGCACTTATCCACGCTATGACAAAAACGACAAAATCCTTGGCTGGACAGGTCAGGCAAATATAGATTTGAAGAGTACAGATTTCTCAGCGACCAGCCAGCTCATTGCTGATTTACAAGAAACATTGGTTATGGATAATCTGAACTTTGGTGTCTCAGATACCAAAAAAGATGCTTTAGAGCAAAAGCTAATGACCGAAGCCTCTCGTGCTTTTCAACAGCAAGCCAAGAGCCTCACCCGTGCTTGGGACGCTCGTGGCTACCGCGTTGTTAATGTTAACCTGAATACAGGTAGCAACTATCCACGTCCACTGTATAGCGCCATGAGCATGAAATCAGGAATGGCAGACGAGGCAGTGCCAAGCCAAAGCTTTGAATCTGGTAATAGTACTGTATCAGTCACTGCCAACGGTACCATTGAGCTGACTAAATAATTGAGCAAAGTTCGTCCAATGTAAGATGACTGAACAAAAATAAAGGAGCATTCACTTACCATAGTGGCTGCTCCTTTATTTTTATTCTCAACAACAAAATAGCTTAAATAGCTTTATTACTCTAGGGCGTGTCTTCATTTCAAAAATGGCGATAAAAATGCGATAAATTGCCGTCAAACAAGAAAAATAGCGCAGATAATATCGGGATATTAACCAGCTATTTGACGATGTTTGGCAAGATTTAGCCATTTTTAGCCCATTTAGATGACTATCGAGTGAATTGAAGACACGCCCTAATCAGCACCTATACAGATTATTTGGTAAAAGCATCGTTAGCGATAGATTGACTGCTCTGTACTTTTTGTAGACTACCGTCCTGTTGGCGCAGTTTTAACATCACTTTTTGATGCCAAGGTAAATTCTGATAAGCCAAAAGCTGTTTTGCAATCTTCTTATTGTTTTGCAAAGTTGTATTGTTTTGAATCACATAAACCGTGCGCGCGGCTTGTTGCAGCGTTTGACCTTTCACGCTTTGAATGACCGCCGTTATCGTATGAGCGCCTGGCAACGCATCTATCGTAGCAATCGTCGCATTTAGACCTTGAGCGACTTCGTTGCCGTCAAAATAAATACGGACACTATCACCTGCTTGCAGCGCAGGCTTAATTTGTAGTGCTACATTAATACTTTGCGCTGGACGCCGATAAGCACGCTCTGCGCTGGGCTCAGTGATAGCCAGTTGATAGTTGATTGGTGCTTTGACCGTTGCATCGTTGGTAGCAGGTATAGAGGCGGTTTGCGTGGCATTCGTAGCAGTCTGATTATCTCTAGTGCTATTATTTGAGCCACTCGTTTCATTACCTGTCGTCACTGTCGTCTGACTGACTTGTTTACCCACCTGCTGCTCATAGCTTTGCGGGCGATCAGTGAAGGTCACCTGACCTGTTTGCTCGTCGACCACTTTATAAATGGGTGCAGCATTTGCTAAAGGCGCACAGAGACTGGCTATGGCAGTGATCGTCAATAGCCCTACCTTCGCATGGCCTTTCGAAACATTCAGTTTTGATGATGAAATCATAGTCAGTCAACCTAATTAGTGTCTACTATTAATATACTTTTACAGTAACCATTATGCGATACTTTCAAGTCGAAATCAGTAGTGATTTTGGAGAAATGTTATTCATTTATCTTGTGCGCTTTATCCGCAGACATAAAAAAACCAGCTAAGAGTTACTTAACTGGTTTTTATTCATTAAAACAATATTGAGTCTATGCTATAAATTAGCAGCTGTAATACATGTCAAATTCAACAGGATGTACAGTCACGTTCAGACGTTGTACTTCTTCTTCTTTCAAAGCAATAAACGCTTCTAGCATGTCTTCAGTGAATACATCACCTTTTAATAAGAAGTCATGATCGTCACGCAACGCTTGTAACGCTACATCTAAGCTTTCTGCAACCGTTGGGATTTGTGCTTCTTCTTCTGGTGGCAAGTCATATAAGTTTTTGTCAGCGGCTTCACCTGGATGCATCTTGTTCTGGATACCGTCAAGGCCAGCCATCAACAATGCAGCAAACGCTAGATATGGGTTAGCCGTTGGATCAGGGAAACGGGCTTCAACACGTACCGCTTTAGGGCTGCTCACGTGTGGAATACGAATAGACGCTGAACGGTTAGACGCTGAATAAGCAAGTTTAATAGGTGCTTCATAATGCGGCACTAGGCGCTTATAGCTGTTGGTTGATGGGTTGGTAATGGCGTTCAATGCACGAGCATGCTTGATAATACCACCGATGAAATACAATGCTGTTTCAGACAGACCCGCATACTCATCACCTGAGAATGTGTTTACGCCGTCTTTTGAGATAGACATATGTACGTGCATACCTGAACCGTTATCACCAACGATTGGCTTAGGCATAAAGGTAGCTGTTTTGCCAAACTGATGCGCAACGTTATGAACAACATATTTCAATTGCTGAACTTCATCTGCTTTACGAACCATGGTGTTGAATGCCACACCAATCTCAGACTGGCAAGAAGCAACTTCATGATGATGCACTTCAACTGTGCCTTCGCCAACGATTTCTTCGATGCGTTCACACATGACAGCACGCATATCGTGTGAGCTATCGATTGGTGGTACTGGGAAATAGCCGCCTTTAACACGCGGACGATGCGCCATGTTGCCCCACTCGTAAGTCTCGCCAGTCGACCATGCTGCTTCTTCAGCAGTGATTTTATGACTAACGCCAGACATATCGATTGACCATTTAACGTCATCAAATACAAAGAATTCAGGCTCAGGACCGAAGTAGGCAGTATCACCAATACCAGTAGATTTCAAATACTCTTCAGCGCGGCGAGCGATAGAACGTGGGTCACGATCGTAGCCCTGTAGCGTTGATGGCTCGATGATGTCACAAGTGACCACAACAGTGACCGCATCAAAGAACGGGTCTAGAAAAGCCGTTTCTGGATCAGGACGCAAGATCATATCTGACGCTTCAATACCTTTCCAGCCAGCGATAGATGAGCCATCGAACATTTTGCCATCTTCCATCACATCTTCGTCAACGCTATGCGCTGGGAAGCTGATGTGCTGCTCTTTACCGCGTGTATCGGTGAAGCGAAAGTCAACCCATTTAGCATTAGAGGATTGGATAAGATCTAATAGTTTATTCGACATGAATAGTCTCCGTTGTGTTGATCACGTTATTGCGATTTAAAATTATGAGTGCAGTATTCTTGTTCAAGAATGTTAGATGTGCTTTTGAGACTGAAATAATGCATACGATATTCTGCTTATTATCAGCACTATTCAGCGTATTAGTCAAGATACTCATCTAAAGCGTTTTTTCAATCAGACCAACAGTCATCTCAATGGTCTAAAAATACGCCAAGTCAATTCTAACGTTATTCTAGCAATATATAACTCATAATGCTGAACTCTTCAGGCACTTGTTAATAATTATTTTTAGACCTGTCTCTTTGTGGTCACAAATAATCATAACAGCATAACTGCAAGGGCTATGCCAACTCTCTAAGAACCGAATGGTATTAATGGCTAAGGCAACAGCATTACTGATAGCAAATACAATAACTTATCATAAAAAATACACACATATGAAGACTGTTATTCCGATGATTATCTTTTTAACACTCCTTATATAGAGCAATGAACCGCACTACCATTGCACCAAATTAGTGTGATTATTAATGTAATGGTAATAACTCGCTCTATTTTGGTGCGATTTAATATCTAGAGTTATTTAGTAATCTCATCATCATGCGCCATATTTGATAGAGGACGAAATAATGGTAAGATAACGGCATCCCACAGCAGCAGCTGTCACTCTTATAGCGGTATGGCATCATGCATGGACAGTAACCCATAGCAGTGCAGGCAATAGTAGCGCAGACAAATTCAACTATAGAAACACCTAAAAATCAATAAGTTGAACACAATGATTCTAATGATCGATAATTACGACAGCTTTACGTACAATATTGTACAGTACTTCGGTGAGTTGCAGCAGGACATCACTGTGTGGCGTAACGATCAGATCACCATCGATCAAATTAAGGTCTTAGCTCCCGATGCCATTGTCATTGGCCCAGGACCGTGTGACCCATCCCGCGCTGGTATTTCGTTAGCCGTCATTGAGACTTTTAAAGGCATTATCCCTATACTGGGCATTTGCTTGGGACATCAAGCCATTGGGCAGGCATTTGGCGGACAGGTTGTCAAAGCAGGTGAAGTGATGCACGGACGTTTATCCGCCGTTTACCACAATGGCACAGGCGTATTTTCAGGCCTACCTAATCCCTCACAAGTCACGCGTTATCATTCACTCGTCATTGATAAGATCAGTTTACCCGAGTGTCTTGAGCTGACCGCATGGACACAAAATATTGATGGCAGCATTGAGGAAATCATGGGTATCCGTCATAAAAAACTTGCTATAGAAGGTGTACAGTTCCATCCTGAGTCTATTTTGAGCGAGGCTGGTTATCAGCTACTCAACAACTTTTTGCAGACTCACAATCTGGCTGTACTAGCCTCAGACAAGCTACCGCAAGTCGGTTAGTTTTGACTAAAGTACTTGCTTTGATTACTCTATTCCAAATCCCTTATAGATCCATATAAAAAATAAAATTAAGCGAGACCATAATGAGTACGACGAAAATAGAAGAAACGCACACGCCAGATAGTATTGAGAGACTGTCCGATACAGAAACACATCAACTGCTGACGACCGCTTTAGGTAGAATTTTTCAGCACATTGACTTGACCTTTGATGAGATGTATCAAGTGATGCTGATTATCATGCAAGGCAGATGTAGCGACGCTATGATGGGCGCTATTTTGACTGGTCTACGCATGAAAGGTGAATCCATCGATGAGATTACGGCATCAGCCAGCGCCATGCGTGCATTGGCGGCGAATATCGAACCAAAAAACTGTGAACATCTAGTCGATATCGTTGGTACTGGCGGTGATGGCGCGAATTTATTCAACGTCTCTACGGCATCAGCCTTTGTTGTGGCAGCTGCGGGAGCACAAGTCGCTAAACACGGCAATCGCGGGGTCTCTACTAGGTCTGGTAGCTCAGACTTACTTGAGCAGGCAGGTATCAGTCTGTCGCTCACCCCAGAGCAAGCAAAAGACTGTATCGAAAACCAAGGCATCGGCTTTTTGTTTGCACCCAATCACCATAGCGCCATGCGTTATGCCAATCCTATACGCCGTGAGCTAAAATCGCGTACTATCTTTAATATTTTAGGGCCATTAACCAACCCTGCTGGCACACCCAATTTGGTCATTGGTGTCTTTACCGCTCAACTGTGTGAGCCTATCGCCAAAGTCATGAAAAACCTAGGCGCACGTCATGTCATGGTGGTTGGCGCAAAAGATGGCTTAGATGAAATCAGCCTTGCCACCTCTACCACTGTCGCTGAGTTAAAAAACGGTGAGATATCCGTTTATGAGATGATGCCAGAAGATGCTGGCATCGAATCACAAACGCTGATTGGGCTCGATGTAGACTCACCAGAGCAAAGCCTTGAGCTGATACGCGCCGCTCTATCAGGCGCAGAAACCAACGACCGCTCGGTACTCAAAGCTCGCGATATGATTGCCCTAAATGCAGGCGCAGCAATATACACCGCAGGGCTTGCCAGCAACTATCCTAATGGTGTTAGCCGTGCTCAACAAATCCTTCAAAATGGCGATGCGTTAATCAAGCTTGAGTCTTTAGCCAAATACACACAGCAGCTAGCGGCTCAGGATTAATTTGTAAGCACTAATATAGTGCATTTACTACTATCACTATCTATTTTCATCTAACGATATTCGGATACCAGCATGACCACAACCCATTCAGACATACCTTCAGTGCTACAGCGCATTGTCGCTACTAAAATAGAAGAAGTAAAAAAGGCTCAAGAAGTACTATCTCTTGAAAATTTACAAGCCAAGGTCGCAGCTGATAATAAACCGCGTCGAGGTTTTGCTCAGGCATTGCGAGCTATCAGTACTGAAGAGAACGGTATTGGTATCATTGCTGAAATTAAAAAAGCCTCTCCCTCTAAAGGCGTTATCAACCATAACTTCGCACCCGCGCTATTTGCTCAGCAGTACGAGCAAGCTGGTGCAAGTTGTTTGTCAGTACTAACTGATCGCGATTATTTTCAGGGCGATGACAGCTACCTTATTCAAGCAGCTAATACCTCAAGCCTGCCGATACTGCGCAAAGATTTTATGATTGATGAGTATCAAATATATCAATCCTATCTAATGGGTGCAGATTGCATCCTACTCATTATGGCTTGCCTCGACGATGAGCAAGTACAAGAGCTCCATGCCTTGAGTATCAAACTGGGCATGGACGTATTGATTGAAGTACATACCAAGGCCGAGCTTGAGCGCGCCTTACAATTGCCACGCTCTGATCATAATATCTATGGTATTAATAATCGTGATTTGAATACTTTTGACGTTGATCTACAAACCACGCTTGACCTAAAAAATATTTTGCTCGAAGCATTGGCTACCGATGCTGATAGCACAGCACAGAAACCCCTTATCGTTACCGAGAGCGGCATTCATAGCAGCGGTGACATCCGTTTAATGCTGGAGCAAGGCATTCAGCACTTCTTGATCGGTGAACAATTTATGAAAACCGATCACCCTGGACAAGCGTTACAATCCTTACTTGCGGGCAGCGCAGCAGACGGGTAAAGTAACTCAATCATTCAAGCTTCAATAGACGCTAGATCGCTTGAACAATGCGTGTGCTATACGGATTGTTCAACCCTTTATTCATCCATCAACGATACGTTAACTTTTATGTCAAATTCTCTATTTTCAAAAGAAATGCAAGACCAACTCAAAGAGTTAAAAGGACAGCTGAGCAAAGGCCGTGATACCGATTCACCTGAAGGTGAAGATCAAAAGCCTACAGAACCTGTCTCGTTACTCACCCAAAAGCAAGTCAAAAAGACTGTCAAACAGTTGGACAGTGAGCATATCGACGACGATAAAGTTCTGTTTATGCAAGCGATGCATGGCGTCAATCAGCTCGATGACAAAAACGTCCGCTCCCCTGCCAACGCCGCAAAAGCGCGTAAACCTGATGCCGCCACACTTTCGAAACGTGCTGCCGCGCAAGGTAGTGAGGCTAGTGATTTAGGCGCTGGCTTATCAGATATGCAGGCGCTACTCAATCCTGTGGCTGGCGAAGCTTATTTGTCTTACAAGCAGCCGACCCTACAAAATAAAATTTTTACCCAGCTCAAACAGGGCAAGCTGCGTTGGTATGATGCGGTAGATATCCATGGTTGCACCATTGACGAAGCACGCGCTGCCATGACTCAACTATTGAGCCAAGCGAAGCAAAATAATGAAACCATGGTAAAAATAGTCCATGGTAAAGGTAGCGAAGCTATTTTAAAAACTTGCGTCAACGGTTGGCTACGTCAATTGCCAGAAGTACTGGCATTTTGCTCTGCCCCGCCAAAAGATGGTGGCAACGGCGCGGTATTAGTACTGCTTAAAAAGCCTAAAACTGATGGCGAATAAGCTGCATCGTTAAACATAAAAAGGACTGCTTATTGGCAGTCCTTTTTGTTATGTTCATTATCAAAAAAACTGTTTGCATCATTGTTGGCACCTATAGTCAAGGAATTTTAGAATCGCTACAAGGCAACCGACCGCAGATAGTACACTGAGTACATCTAGGGCGGGTAACACCGTAACGGTTTAAAAGTGCTCTGACTATATAGTCAAAACATCCTAAAAATGCGACGGTATTGCTGATATCAATTTTTTGTAGCCCCTGTCTGCGCAGGCACAGCAAGCAAGAAAAATGGATATCAGCAGTGCGTGATGTATCGATATTACTTTTCACTCACTATAGCTCTAGCAGTATCTAAATCAATGAGGATAAGACATTTATGAGCCTACAAACTATTGAAAACACTGAAGAATTAGAAGAGCATATCATTGCTTTGATTGCCATCGAACCAAGATTCGCTCCTGTTTATGAGCAAGTTGGTGTGCCCAGTCTCAGGCACAATGCAGGTGGGTTTGAGCAACTAATGAGAGCGATGGTGGGTCAACAGCTATCAGTAGCAGCCGCGGCCAGTATTTGGAAAAAGCTGGTTGCAGCAGGTTTGACAACCCCTCAGGCTATTGCTGAAGCGCAGGACGAAACGTTACGAGCACAAGGCTTATCTAGACAAAAGATGCGCTATGTCCGGTCCTTAGTAACGCATGATATAGACTTTACTACCCTAACAACCATGCCAAATGAAGCGGCTATAAAGACACTCACAGCAGTCACTGGCATTGGACGTTGGACGGCTGAGATGTATTTATTGTTTTCTCTAAAACGCGATGACATACTGGCGGTCGATGATTTAGCGATTAAAGTCGCAGCGATGACAGTATTAGGTCTGGCAGAACGCCCGACACCGAAACAGCTAAAGGGATTGACCGAAAGCTGGTCACCACATCGTAGCGCTGCCAGCCTGCTTCTATGGTCATATTACGGCTTACTACGTGATAAAACTGCCGTACCTTTATAATTCCCTATAATAGCTCTCCATACAGAATATCTGCCCATATAGAAAAAACTCATTTTTAAGGCTGGTTCCATATAGAAAAACCAAATTTTCTTTTGGTGTGCTTAAACTTACTTTTTCTTAGCATACGACTTTTGTGTTTCAGTGCTTTGAGTGCACCTTCCCTGCTTACTGTTGCCATCGATGATTTCTGATTATCACCTCTCGCTTTGTTGCTGATTTTATTAATATCAACACTGCCGTTGTTACTAGAGTGATCATGATTGTCTAAGCTTACATTCGTTTCATCATTATCCGTATTGCTACTGCTGTGTGAGGTATCTTCTTCTACCGATTCAACTGTATTGCTTTCCATATGATGTTCAAGTTCAGCTTGATTGACAATCAACTGCTGTGTTGGCAAAGCATGCTCAACCTTATATTTTGCGACTTGGTTTAGTACATCCACGAATACCACGTTTTGCTTGTCATAGAATTCCATGACGTCGTTGGCATTAATATAAGCTTGTAATTGAATCACATAGCAGTCTTGGCGCAGCTCTAAAATGTTCACTTGGTTCCATTCATTATTGGTTAAATAATGCTCATTCAAAAACTCATCCAAATCCTTGACCATCTTAAAGACCACGTCGATATCAGCGGTACGCTTAAGATACAACTGATGAAAGAAGCGGAACATATCGCGTGAGGTAAAGTTCTCAATTTGCATGGACGAGAAGTCGCCATTGGGTACGGTGACAATGGTGCGGGTCAATGTGCGGACGCGTGATGAGCGAATACCAATATCGATAACGGTGCCTTCATAAGTACCGAATTTACAATAATCACCGATACGTACTGGCGAATCCGCCACAACTACAACGCTACCAACAAGGTTCTCAATGGTTTTTTGTGCACCAAGAGCGAAAGCCAGTCCACCCACACCCAATGCAGCAATACCGGTCGTTAAATCAAAACCCAAATTACCAAAGAAGACAATGACCGCAAATATAAGCAGCAATGCTTTGACGACTTTGCGTAGCAGTCCTAAGATTGAGACACGTTCAGTATGGTTTTTCTTATAGCTTAAGTTGACAGCACGCGTGAATATCGCATCGATGACACGCAGTAATAACCACGTTGTCGCGAGCCATGATGCAACCTCGGTAAACCGATTGATAGGCTCACGTAATGTGACTGACACGCCTGCATAGACCATGACTTCGGATAATATCAACGCCATAATGACGACAGCAAGTGGCAATATCACCTTATCAG
Organism: Psychrobacter sp. Pi2-51; assembly: GCF_904846665.1. Lineage (NCBI taxonomy): Bacteria > Pseudomonadati > Pseudomonadota > Gammaproteobacteria > Moraxellales > Moraxellaceae > Psychrobacter > Psychrobacter sp. Pi2-51. Next base: position 3,233 of record NZ_CAJHBP010000033.1, on the reverse strand, counting down.
GTAATGGTAACGGTACACCGCGTATGTGAGGATAAGTGATTCTCAATAGATGGTACAACAGCCAAACCATAATATAAGTGAGGACAAAGCTGCTCACAATCATGGTTAGCGCTGCAACCAAGTCAGCCAATTGATAACCAAAAACCTTTTTGCCGTCCAGTGAATCAACCGTATAGCGAGATACCAAGGTCGGCTCAGTATTTTCTATCACTTCTGGCACTGAGCTGAGCGTATCACTTGAGAATTGCCAGTACTGATCATTGTTATTAGACACCACTCTTTCTAATAACAACGGCACACTTTTTTCACCGATATTAATGACACCGACGTTTTCTTGGCTGGGTGGCAATTGATCGGTTAAATTGCCTTCAAGCGTATTATTGAGCTGCAAGTCAGGTAAAAAACGCCCACCAGCATCGAGTGCTTGCTTAAATTGACGCACAACGGTAGTTGGGTTGTCAGACTTTGATAAGTTAAGGTAATTGCTCGCCAATAAATAATCGTTTTCGCTCAAAGCACTAATGAATCCCTGCACCGTATGTCGCGGCGTATCTCGCCCAAAGGAATCAGGTATCGGCTCACTGCTCGCCTCACTAGTCCCGCCAAGTCCCAACACGCCAGCTTCAGCCGCGAAAGCAGCAGCATTCGGCAGTATCAAGCCACACAATAAAGTCAGCAACAAGGTGGCCACTACCATGACTCTTGATAATGATGCTTTTAAGGGTAAAAGTAAGCTAGTAGGACTCATACGACGCTCAATAGACAAAACAAACCTCTTAATTTATAGATAGACATAGGCATAAAGAGAAATTGCCTAAATAGCCAATGATCAACACAACCTGCCGCCATGATAGCAATTATAACTAACTGTCGTGTTTTTGATTACAAATTTTTATACCGAAGAATGTTTCTATTGATAAGCAATTATTGGTACTGAGCACAGTTGCTAAGCAATAAATACCCTGTGCATCGCTTTAGAATGGCTCAATAATCAGCCATCATGAAAATTTCTCAGCTTATCATGAATAAATATTGGCTAAAACTGGTTTATAAAGCGCGCATATTTATAGATAATGAACCCTGTGTAACTTGTCTACTGTTTTTTGTAAATTTTACCTTCTTAACTTTTGCTTTTGTAACCTTGGGAATCATTATGTTGTTAACACGCTCTTCTTCGTCTACTTATTTGCGGTGCTGTGTTTTAAGCGCATTTGGCGTATTTGCCGTAAATACAGCCATGGCTGTCACGCCATCTGACCCTGACTTAGAGACAGTCAATGATAGTGAGCTGCCACAAGTCGAGCTTGATAAAATCGTTGTGACAGCGACGCGTACGCCTACCAAAACCAGTAACGTAATCGCCCAAACTCGCGTGATTGATAGCGAAGAATTGCGCCGTTATCAAGGGCAGACAGTTTTAGAAGCACTGAAGCGTCAGCCTGGCATCAGTCACTATACAAGCGGCGGCATGGGCACCGTTTCCAATCTGTATATGCGCGGTTATGATGGTAAGCAAATCTTGGTACTTATTGATGGCATACGTTATAGCTCGTTAAGCACAGGTAATAGTGCCCTAAATTTACTACCAGCCGACCAGATCGATCGTATCGAAATACTATATGGTGCGTCAGGATCTAGTATCTATGGTGCAGACGCGATGGGTGGTGTGATTCAAGTATTCACCAAAGGCAGCAATGTAGATCAAAGCAGCATGTCGGTTACTGCTGGTGTTGGCTCAAATGATCAATATTTATACGGTGCTAGCGCACAATTTGTCAATGATACTGGCACCGCTTTGAGCCTTTCAGCCAGCCACAACGAAACAGATGGTATCAATGCAACGCTACCCGATCCTAGTAATGAATACGCCCCTTACAACAAGGACGATGATGGTTTCGAAAGTGATAATTTTAGCATTGCTCTAAATCAGCGTATCAATGATCAATTGTCAGTAGGGGCTAGCGCTCTGTATAGCGAGTCAACGACTTATTTTGATAATGGCGCTGCAGAGAATGTGTATTCTGATCAAGAAACGGGTGCGGCTCAAGCGTTCGTTGATTGGCGCTACCAGCCAGGCGCTTCGGTGAAGCTACAGTATGGGCACTCTATCGACAACATAGACACAGAAACCTATAGCAGTAACTATGATACAGAGCAAGATCAAGTCAGCCTAGTCGGTCAGCATGCCCTACCTATCGGTACAGGCATTTACGGTGCAGAGTATTTAAACCAAAGTATTGATACGACTGATTATGACGTTGATGACCGTGATGTGACCAGTGCATTTTTGGGTTATGTATTGGCTAATGATCAATTCGATGCACAAGCAAACCTACGCTATGATGACAACTCACAGTATGGTGATGAGACCACTTATAATTTAGGTGGCGCGCTACATATCAGTCCCAATCTACGCATTGGTGCCAGTTATGCTAAAGGGTTCCGAGCGCCTAGTTTCAATGACTTGTACTCACCTTTCGGTGGTAATGCTGAGTTGACACCAGAAACCAGTGATAACTATGAAGCTTTTATTGAATACGATACTCCTATTCAGTCTACTCGTTTGACAGGCTATCACAACAAAGTTGACGACTTAATCAGCTATGTCGCAAGCCCCACGCCTAGCAATCCTTATGCAGGCTCTAGCGAAAACGTCGATGAAGCCAAAATCGAAGGACTCACACTAACATCAGATTGGATAGTCGATAATTACTTATTTGGTGGTAGCTATGACTACCAGCAGGCAGAAGACAATAGTGGCGGGAGCAACGATGGTAATTTTCTTGCCATTCGTCCTGAGCATAAAGGTCTGGTTTACTTAGGCTATCGCTTATCGAGCTTTGACATTCGTGCCGAATATGAATATGTCGGTGACTACTATAGCAACGTTGCCAATGCAGAATCGCAGTTTGTCGATCATTATGGGTTGTTTAATATCAGCGGTAACTACCAGCTAACAGACAGCCTAACCATGGCAGCACGCTTAGACAATATTACTAATGAAAAGTATATTACTCTGCCTGGTTACGACACTGATGGTATCAACTATTTTACCTCTTTGACCTATAACTGGTACTAAGTTTTTCTTAGTACCCTTCAGACTGTCTGAACTGAGAATAAAAAAGGTCATCCATATCGATGGCCTTTTTTTAGTGCTCTGTCCCATCCTAGAATGAGTTGATATATTTTAGGCGATATTATGTCAAACCTAGAGAGTAACAGAGCTAAGCGCA